>JAEZJW010000146.1 GCA_023415595.1 Bacillota bacterium | reverse complement strand
AAACCGGACTTCTGGCGGATCCGTATTTTGAACAAGGCTTTGAAATTGGTGGGATGAGATTCCTTCAGAAGGATATCCGTGAGCTGCAGATGGCAAAGGCTGCTGTCAGGGCAGGGATCGAGATCTTAATCCGCAGATATGGAATAACCACAGAGGCTATCGATAAGGTATATCTGGCCGGAGGGTTTGGCTATAAGCTGGATGTGACAAAGGCAATCCGCATCGGTCTATTTCCGCCGGAGCTTACGGGAAGGATCGAAGCAGTTGGAAACAGCGCTCTATCAGGTGCAATCCGGTACCTTACGGATATAGATGCTGAGACCGGAATGGAACAGCTCCTTTCAGTCTCACAGGATATCCATCTCTCTAATGAGCCGGACTTTTTTGAAATATATATTGGAGCGATGTCTTTCCAGAAATAGAATAGAGTAAACAGTATGATATGGAGCAGTATGAATCAGAGGATTTTTGCTCTGAGGATATGCTTAAGGGATTATAGATATTAGGAATTTACGAAAGTGGAAGTTATATAAAGTGATGGCAACCTGTTATTGAGTAGTCCATTGAATGATATTGGAGGATAATAAATTGAGAATTGGAACTGGATATGATGTTCATAGATTAGTAGAAGATCGGGATCTGATTATAGGTGGGGTCAAGATTCCCTATGAGAAAGGGCTGTTAGGCCATTCGGATGCGGATGTATTGCTTCATGCAATCATGGATTCTATGCTTGGAGCAGCGGCTTTAGGGGATATCGGTAAGCACTTCCCGGATACGGACGCGGCTTATAAGGGGATCTCCAGTATGGAATTATTAAAGAAGGTAAGGGACCTGATCGCAGATAAGCTCTATGTGGTCGAGAATATTGATGCGACCATTATCGCTCAGAAACCGAAGCTGGCACCGTATCTGCCCCAGATGGTTTTAGGTATTGCCGGAGCTCTTGGGATAGAAGAGGACAGGGTGAATATTAAGGCGACCACGGAGGAAGGGCTTGGTTTTACCGGTGAAGGTCTGGGTATCGCTGCGAATGCGGTGTGCCTGCTTGAATCCATGCTGAATTATCAGGTGGATGTGACACCGAAGGAGTTAAATGGCGGCTGCAGCGGCTGCTCCGGTTGTTCTAAGAAATAGACCTATTAATCAGCACCAGCTTTTACACCAGAAGCTAATAGAAAAGCATTCTCTGTATGCTTATGTGGGATTATATGGAAACTTGGTGAGTAATTTTCGATTCAGGTATTGACAAAATATTGAACAATGCATACAATATTTAAAACAACTGCATTTTTAAGCTATTGTAAGTATAGGAAAAAAGCGATGAACGGAAAAGTAACTCATAGCATAGTATCAGAGATAGAATGTCACCGGCTGAAAGCATTCTTTATGAAGATATGAGTGAAGTGCATCCGGGAGCTGGTCCGGTGAATATTTTAGCCGGGCACGGTTACAGCCGTTATCTGTGTGAGATGTTTGCCGTATTTATGGCAAGCAAATAGAGTGGAACCGCGTATTCACCGCCTCTATCCTTAGAGGCGGTATTTTTATGTTCAAATTTATTATCCTCATGGGGGTGTATTATGGGATTTATAAAATATATCAAAGAAGAAATGCAAATCATAAAAGAGCGGGATCCGGCAATCAAAACACCATTTGAGGTTTTCCTCTATCCCAGCTTTAAAGCAATTATCCGGTATCGGATCGCACATAAGCTATATAAGAATCATCATTATTTACTGGCCAGATGGTATTCCCAGAGAACAGTCAGGAAGACCGGAATAGAGATCCATCCGGGAGCCACGATCGGCAAGGGATTATTCATCGATCATGGACATGGAGTGGTAATCGGTGAGACAGCGGTGATTGGAGATAATGTTACTCTGTATCAGGGAGTAACCTTAGGGGGTACCGGTAAGGAGCAGGGAAAACGTCATCCTACCGTCGGTAACAATGTCATGATCAGTGCAGGCGCCAAGGTATTAGGCTCCTTCACGATTGGAGAAAACTCGAAGATCGGTGCCGGATCCGTGGTACTGGCAGAGGTACCGCCGAATTCAACCGTTGTCGGTGTACCCGGCAGAGTAGTGAAACGGGATAATGTCAAGATTCCCAGAGAGGACATGGATCAGGTTCATCTTCCGGACCCTGTACAGAATGAGATGGCAGCCTTAAAGAAGGAGAATGTTTGTCTTAAGGGTGAATTAAAGAAGCTTAAGGAACGCCTTGATGAACTGGATAAGAAGCTGTCAGCAGATTGATAATCCACTCATAAACGGTAAGGAGATAGGAATAAGTACAGCAATCATAATATGCTAATACAAGACAAGAGAACCGGTTTGGCGGTTCAGCTTGTTGAACGAACTAAGTACAATTGAAGGAGGAAGCTTGCTATGAGAATATATAATACCTTAACTCAGAAGAAAGAAGAATTTGTACCTATAGAGGAAGGAAAGGTACGGATGTATGTCTGCGGACCGACCGTTTATAATTTTATTCATATTGGAAATGCAAGACCGGTCATCATTTTCGATACAGTCAGAAGGTTCCTTGAGTATAAGGGCTATCAGGTCAACTATGTAACCAACTTTACTGATGTGGATGATAAGATCATCAAGAAGGCCTTGGAGGAAGGTGTTGATTCCAAGGAGGTCTCCGAACGCTACATTGAGGAGTTCCGTAAGGATACGGAAGCCCTGAATGTGCGAAAGGCCTCCTGCCACCCGAAGGCAACCGAAGAAATTGACGGGATGATCGACATGATCAGTACCCTGATTGAGAAGGGCCATGCTTATGAGAAGAATGGTACGGTGTATTTCAGGACCAGAAGCTTTCAGGAATATGGCAAGCTTTCCAAGAAGAACATAGATGATCTTGAGGCAGGAGCCCGCATCGCAGTCAGTGAGGAGAAGGAGGATCCGATGGACTTCGTTCTCTGGAAGCCGAAGAAGGAAGGGGAGCCTTACTGGACATCACCCTGGAGTGACGGCCGTCCGGGCTGGCATATCGAATGCTCGGTCATGAGCAGTAAGTACCTGGGAGAGCAGATTGATATCCATGGGGGTGGTGAGGACCTGATCTTCCCCCACCATGAGAATGAAATCGCACAGAGTGAAGCCGCCTCCGGTAAGCCCTTCGCACGTTACTGGATGCATAATGCATTTTTAAATATTGATAATAAGAAAATGTCAAAGTCCGATGGAAATTTCTTTACGGTCCGTGAAATCCTTGCGCAGTACCCTTCAGAGGTAGTCCGTTTCTTCATGCTGAACGCCCACTACCGCAGTCCATTAAATTTCAGTAAGGACCTGATGGAGGCAGCGAAGAACTCCCTGACCAGAATTCTTACCTCGACCGGCCAGCTGGAGCATCTGCTTAAGAGCGGCGTACTGAAGGAGGAAGACACCACTGCTTCTGAGCAATCGCTTTTAAAGGAAGCGGAAGGGTTCCGGGAGAATTTTGATCAGGCGATGGAGGATGACTTCAATACTGCCGATGCAATCACAGCAATCTTCGAATTAGTAAGACTTGCAAACACAAACTGCACCGGGGAATCCACCAAAGCCTTCGTTCAGGAAATGTATGACAGGATTGTAAAGCTCTGCGATGTCCTCGGCCTGAAGGCTCAGCAGGAGCAGGAGCTCTTGGATGCAGAGATTGAGCAGTTGATTGAGGATAGACAGAACGCCAGAAAGAACAAGGATTTCGCGAAGTCGGATGAAATCAGGAAACTGCTGCTGGAGAAGGGTATCGTTCTGGAGGATACCAGAGAAGGAGTAAGATGGAAAAGGAGTTAACTAAGGGATATAGCACAGAGTCCTTGGCGGAATATATCAGAGGAATGTGGAATCTGCCGGAGGTGGATCTTAAAACCTATTCCCCGCTGACACTGGCATTTATCGGAGACTCCATCTATGATCTGATCATCCGAACCCTGGTCGTAGAGAGTGGCAATGCTCCGGTGAATAAGCTTCATAAACAGGTTACGAAGCAGGTTCAGGCGACTGCCCAGGCGGAGCTGTTCCATAGGATTGAAGCGGGACTCACCGAGGAAGAGCTGACTGTCTATAAGAGGGGCAGGAATGCCAAATCCTTTACCTCAGCCAAGAATGCCGGTATCGTGGAATACCGTACTGCCACCGGACTGGAAGCCCTGATCGGCTATCTCTATCTCTCCGGCCGGATCAGCCGCATTCTGGAACTGATCAAGCCGGCCTTGAGTATTACACCTATTACTTAAGAGCTCCAACTGAGTAAACAATCTAATTATTATATATAATCTGAAACAACAGACCGTCAACTATTTCTCCTTCGCTACTATGACTGCTTCAAAAAAATATTTAATCGAAATAATCCTTGACATACTCTTGTCAAGGATTATTTGTTATAGTAAAATTATCTTAATATGATAGGAGAGTTTATTATGAAGATTTATGTGATTTGTGACCTGGAAGGAACTGCTGGGGTTGTTGACATGTTCAAGCAGTGTTACTTTGACGGAGCTTATTATCATCAGGCCCGCAGACTGGCTACATTGGAGCTTAATGCTTTAGTAGAAGGTATATTGGAGGGCGGCGCTTCTGAGATTGTAGCTTGGGATGGGCACGGAGGATTTCCTGGAGGCCTAGATGTAGAACTTTTGCATCCGAAATGTAAATTGGTTATGGGTGCAGGCGATGGAGGACCCGAAGGAATGA
>JAEZJW010000084.1 GCA_023415595.1 Bacillota bacterium | reverse complement strand
AATATACGTCGGAATACGAAGGCTTTTATCATCTGGATCACCTGGAGGGCATCGTAGATAATGCGAAAATGCATTACATCCTGCGTGATCATGATCTTAATAAGCTTAATGAAAGGAAAGCGGTTATCAATGCTGCTGCTGCAAGCTTAAACGGAAAATATGGACAGGGTACCGTTCGCGTAGAGATCAAAGACACTTATTACAATATGGCTGAAAAGATCAAACCGCACTGGCATCTGATTGAGTCCGCTTATGAGGCAATTCGGGAAATGGGTGCAACACCGATCAGCAGACCGGTCCGTGGTGGTACCGACGGTTCAAGATTATCCTTTATGGGTCTTCCTTGTCCTAACCTTGGAACCGGAAGCCATAATCATCATGGTAAGACAGAGTTTGCTTGTATTCAGGCGATGGATCAATGCGTCGGGCTTCTGGTCAAGCTGGCAGAAAAGTATGCCGATAAATAATATCTGATCTCACGAATTGCTACATAAATGCTTTCCGCAACAAGAAAAGAGATATCATACCTGTTAAAGGGTAGCAGTGGCACCGATTTTCATGCCTCTGCTACCCTTTAGCTTATGCTTAACCACAGCTCCATCGCTTCTTCCAGTTCTTTGCTTAAGGTCTCTTTCTTTTCAAATAACCTGTTCAGTTCTTCATAATTCGTCCCTGCGGCAGCCATCAGAACTTCAATTTCGCTCAAGGTATTCTCAATATTTCTTATTCTGTTCTCTAGTTTTGCTGCTTCCACTTCTTTTCGGTCACCTTGGGGAGGCACCTGCTTTCTGTCATTCTTGGTCTTGTTACGCTGTTGCTCAGGCTTAACCGTAACTACCTCTTCTGCCGGTTCACTTTGCATCTCCTTGATGCTCTTATAATAGTCATAATTACCAAGATAGCTATGAAAGGTCCCCTGCTCTATCGCAATCACTCTGGCACTGATTTTATTAATGAAATATCTGTCATGGGAGATAAAAAAGATGGTACCCTTAAATCCGGCCAACGCCTCCTCCATACTTTCAATCGATTTCGTATCAAGGTGATTCGTAGGCTCATCCAATATCAACAGATTAATCTCATTGAATAATAGCTTGCTTAACTTTAGGCGAAGTCTCTCTCCCCCTGACAGCAGTTTTATTTTCTTGAAAACATTACCTCCATAAAACATGAATTTGGCAAGATACTCTCTGGCCTTTCCCTCAAGAATAAAAAGATCCTCTCGAAAATAATCTAGTACTGTAAGCTCTTCATTTGGAAAGGTTACTGTCTGTGGCAGATAAGCCGCTAAAACATGTGCCCCTAATTGCACGGTACCTGAATCCGGCAGCTCCTCTCCCAAAAGCATCTTAAGGAATGTAGTCTTGCCGCAACCGTTCGGACCAATTAACGCCACTCTTTCCCCATAATATACTTCCATCTCAGCATTCTGGAATAGGGACTTACGGTCAAAGCTTTTTGATAACCTGCTTGCCTTAATGGTGATCTTGCCGGATCGCTCTGTCTGTTGAAAAGCCAGCTTCATATTCTGCTTCAAGGAGGGCTTATCAACCTTTTCCAGCTTATCCAGTTTAATCTGAATACTTGCCGCTCGTTTGAAGAATTTGTTATTATCAGCCTTCATTGCCCAGTCTCTCAGCTGTTTGACTGACTGTTCCATTTCATTAATCTTCTTACTTTGTTCCTTATAGTTCTCATATTGTAGCCTGACCTTATTCTCCTTCTGAATAATATAATCAGAATAGTTTCCGATATAAGTATCACTTACCTTATCTTCTATTTCAATTATTTTCGTTACAACATGATCAAGAAAATATCTGTCATGGGATACCACAATAACAATCCCTTTATAGCTCTTAAGATATTCCTCCAGCCATTCCACCGACTCCATATCCAGATGGTTTGTAGGTTCATCCAGCAACAAAATCTCAGGCATGTCGATCAGGATCTTACCAAGTGTAACCACGGTTTTCTCGCCGCCACTTAAGTGATTGAATTCCTGAACTAGAAATTTCTCATCAAAATGCAGTCCCTTACAGACTCTGTTTAGTTTTTCCTCGACATGATATCCTTCCATTAATTCAAAGGCTTGAATTAGCTCACCATATCTCTTCAAGGCTCTATCGAGATCAACCCCCTCCAAATGCTGCAGCTGCTCCTCAAGCTCATGAATGTCATTTTCCAGCTGATACACCTCATCGTACGCTGATTTCAGTACCTCAATTACCCTGGTTCCGAATGGAAATTGTGGGATCTGATCAAGATAGGCGCAGACCGCATCCTTTGGAGTGTTTACCCATCCCTCATCATATCCCGGGGGTACCGGAGCATACGGATAACCCGCACAATGGTTCAGCGGGATTATTCCTGCAATTAATTTGAGTATCGTAGTCTTTCCACTGCCATTCTCCCCTATAATACCAACCTTTTCGCCTTCCTTTACAATAAAAGAGATATTTTTCAGTATTAGTGATGTATCCAAATACTTTTTTACCCCATCCAATGATAGCTCTAGCATATTACACCTTCTCCTATTACCATAATCCTTCTGAGTCGCTTAAGTAGGGCTTACTATAAGCCTTACTCTCTTATCCTGTATTCAGCCTCACAAATTTACAGTAACATATCTTGAAGCGAGCATATACCCTAATCTTATTTATAAATAAACATGAGGCATCCTATCATCTCTGATATTATAATGTGATAGGTTATCAATTAACGGTATGAGAAGCGATAAAGTAACTCCGCCCTTTACCTGATAATATGAATCGTATCCTTCTTACGGGGTGGAGGAGATGACTCCTTCCCGATATAACCGATTGCTGCTGCGGAGCAGATGGTATGCTCTCTCGGAATACCCAGTTCGTACAGGAGGTCGCGTAAGTCAGGATCATTACGCAGCCAGTGCAGCTGATTAATATAACAGCTGCCCAGACCGAGGGACTGTGCTGCGAGAAATATATTCTCCAGTGCAAGCGCACAATCTGCCATCGCATTTTCGTATCCCGGACGATTCGATGCGATAATCAGAGTCGGTGCATGATAATAGAAATTATAGTTTTCTTTCTCGGAAACTGCTTTGGCACTCAGCTTTCCGGGATAGTCATCGTCAGGCGTCCAGCGCTGGAAGCCTTCCTTGACGAGCGTGTTCAGTTTCAGCAGTATCTCATGATTCTGGATCGCAGTAAATAGCCAGCTCTGATTATTCCCGCCGCTTGGTGCCCATATCGCTGCATTAAGAATCGTATCCAGCTGCACTGCCTCGATCTGCCGTTCCTGATAATTCCTGGTGCTTCTGCGTGCAAGAATACAGTTTAATACCTCATTCTGAATCAGGTTTGTATTATCCATGAGTGCTTTCTTCCTCCTTCTGATAATGAATCATCCTATATTTGACCGTTAATTGTTCTTGGTTCCATTGAATTCTTATAACACTGATCTGCTCATCTCTGTTTCTCTGAAACATCTCTCCTGATATTTCTTCGGAGTCATTCCAACCTGCTTTTTGAACACCTCTATGAAATAACTCTGTGTCGGGAAGGCCAGGATGGTTGCAATCTGAGCAGGAGAATATTCTGAATACTTTAGCATATTCTGTGCCGTTTCTACTTTCCTTTTCTGGATATACATACTGATGGAGCTGCCTGTCTCCTTCTTAAAAAGCTTTGACAGATAGCTCGGATGCAGATCGATATATCCGGCAAGCATGGGAACCGTAATCCTAAGATTAAGATTTTTATAGATGTAATCTATGCATTTTACAATTGGCTTTGAATAGATCTTATCCATCTTCAAAGCCTTCATTCTCTTCGTATAGTCTATCGTCATGATGCTATGAAGCTGTGATATCTGGTCTATGGTTGTGCATTGATCCGCCTGCTGAATATAGAAGTCACTGAGCCGGTATGCTGCTTCATGCTCCATTCCGCCCTCTATACAGTATCTTGCGACCATAGCAACCGTAATAATGAAATGATACCTGATATTACGCAGTGGGTTGTCCGACAATTGTCCAAGTCCGACCTTATCTGAGAACGCTCCTTCACAGAACTTCATCACCTTCCCGGTATCCCCGGCCTTCACTGCTGCATAGAAATCGAGTTCCGGACCATATGGTGCATGCGTGATATTGTCTTCACGCATAGTGAACTCTTTATAATTCCATACCTTGTTAATATCCATACCGATCCTTCCTTTCGAACTAATAATATCATAGACAATTGCGAAACTTCAAACACGTGGATATTGTGCATGCAACAGATATATGTAATTATGTCACTATTTTGATATAAATGCAATCATAATGATATACTTTATTAACCATAAATTATATGATTATGGTAAAAGGCAGGAGGTATGAACATGAATAGATTTACCGGTTACATGAAAGGCATTAATCTCGGCGGATGGTTATCCCAGTGCGATCATAGCAGAGAAACCTATAACAACTTCATCACAGAAAAGGATATTGAGCGCATTGCTTCCTGGGGACTTGACCATGTAAGGCTGCCCATTGATTATGAGCTTGTTGAAACAGAGGATGGTAAGTATAAAGAAGAAGGCTTCCGGTACATAGACAATTGCCTTGATTGGTGCAAAAGAAACGGGCTCAACATGATTCTTGACGTGCATAAAGCTGCGGGCTACTCCTTTGATGAGTTTGAGACATCTTCAGGGTTCTTTGAGAGCGAGAAGCTGCAGGACAGATTTATTGCCCTTTGGGATGAATTATCAAAGCGTTACGGAAGCTACGAGGATCGTCTTACCTTTGAGCTGTTGAACGAGGTCGTCGATCCGGAGGTCGCCGTCATATGGAATAACATAGCAAAGCGCACGATAGAAGTGGTCAGGAGAAATGCTCCGACAATCAAAATAATTATGGGTGGCGTGAGGAATAACAGTGTTGATTCTGTTAAGCTGCTGGATCTGCCCTATGATGAGAATATCGTCTATACCTTCCACTTTTATGAGCCATTAATATTCACACATCAGTCCGCTTATTGGGTTAAAAAGATGACCCCGGACTTTAGGACAGCCTATCCAAATGAATTTGCCAGATACAGATCGGAAACAGAAGAGTTTCTTCCCAGTGAGAACGGTGAACTATATAACAATCTGACACTTGATCAGGTGGATCAGAAGTTCTTTGAGACTATGTTTACAGAAGCAATTCAGATTGCAGAGGAACGTGATACTGCACTGTACTGTGGGGAGTATGGTGTAATCGATCAGGCGGACCTTACCTCCACGCTGAATTGGTATACAGATATTAACAGCACGTTTGAAAAGTACGGAATCGGAAGAGCTGCCTGGACCTATAGAGGGAAGGATTTTGGGATCACTGATGAGCATTACGCTCCTATCCTTGATCAGTTAGTTAAATTATTATAAACAAATGTATGGGGTGAACGCTTTTATATCAGAAAGGAGAAGGAAATGAAGAAGGAACTGAAAAAAGTATTGTGTATCTTATGTGGAATGGCATTGGTGCTTGGGTTATTTACCGGATGTAAGAAGGAAGACAAGGCACCAACAGACACACCTGTAAACACCGAAACAACCCAAAAACCCGAACCAACTCCGACTGTAGCGCCGACTGAAGTACCACAACCGCAGCAAACTGCGGCTCCGGAGTTAGCCGGTTATGATCTGTTATGGAATGATGAGTTTGACGATGAGAATCTGAACACCGACATCTGGAACTACGAGCCCCACGAACCGGGCTGGACCAATAACGAACTGCAGGAATATACAACCTCAACAGATAATGTCTTTGTCAAAGACGGTAACCTGATCCTTAAAGCGATTAAGACTACAGATGCGGCAGGAAAGGACTATTACACCTCAGGTAAAATCACAACTCAGAATAAGCAGGATTTTATGTATGGTAAGGTTGTCGTAAACGCTAAGGTTCCGAGAGGCCAGGGGCTCTGGCCTGCGATCTGGATGATGCCAAAGGTTCAGGAATTTTACGGCGAGTGGCCTAAATGCGGTGAAATCGATATTCTCGAGGTTCTGGGAAATAAGGTGGATACCGCATATGGAACCCTCCATTATGGGGAACCTCATGCGCAGCAGCAGGGTACCTATGTACTGGAGGGCACTACCTTCGCAGATGGCTTTCATGAATTCTCCGTTGAATGGGAACCGGGTGAATTCCGCTGGTATATCGATGGTAATCTGTATAAAACAGTGAATGATTGGTTTACAGCCGTGAATGGCGAAGAGGAGAAACCCTATCCCGCACCCTTCAACCAGCCGTTCTTCGTGCAACTGAACCTTGCAGTCGGTGGTTCCTGGCCCGGTAACCCGGATGCAACGACCGACTTTAACAAAGCTGAGTTCGAAGTAGATTATGTCAGGGTATATCAAAAGCCGGAATATGATACGAACGTCAAGAAACCGGTAACTGAATTAGTTGAACCCGAACCCGGTGCAAATTATATCCATAATGGAGATTTCTCTGTTGCCGAGGATCTGAACGATGATGTGGATTGGAAATTCCTATTGTTTAATGGTGGAGAAGGCTCCGCTGAGATCAAAGACGGTAAGATGATTATCACATCACAGAATGCCGGAACGGTTGACTATTCCGTTCAGCTGGTACAGCCAAACCTCGCAATGAGAAAGGGCTCCAAGTATAGAGTAACCTTTGATGCTTACGCATCAGAAGCAAGAGATATTATCGTATGTGTATCTGCACCCGATAACGGATGGATCCGTTACTTACCGGATACAACACTGACTCTTTCTACGGATTGGCAGACCTATACCTATGAATATGAAATGACTACGAAGGATGATCCGAATGGCAGACTTGAGTTCAATCTTGGCAATCGGGGCTCCATCGCAGAGGTTAATATCACAAATGTAAAAGTAGAAAAGCTTCAGTAAAACTTTAAAGGGTACCCGCTTGATGGTGATATGCTCCCTTCAGGATGGAAGCCATTAATTAATAGTTACTGCATAATAAAAAACTCGCCGATTGGCGAGTTTTTTATTATAAATTATCCAATTGATCGTAAGACCTGAGACACAGGTATTGAAATGTTACAGGTTAATTTTGCCGTTGCAGGGTATGATCAATCGTTAGCTTCCATCGATGCTCCGAGTTCTTCGTTTAATACGTATACAGCAAACACTTTCTGCGTATTCGTATCGTAGAAGACGGATAGATAATTGGATTCAATTTTGAAAACTATATTTGCATCGCTCTCACTTACCGGATTACCAAATATCTTTATAAAGTCTTCTATACTGTCTCCAACCTCGGCTCCGTTAAAATCGATACCGGAATTATTCGTATAGACCTGATTCACGTTGCCCTTATCATCGAACCAAACTCTGATCCCTGGTTCCGTAAATTCAAGACCGCCTTCATCAACCTGATTATAGGTATCACCCAGTTTACTGATTAAATCCTCCTTACTTAAGCCCAGATAACCAATCAGCTGTGTAAGATCGGTTTGACCGGAAGCTTCACTGCTATCCGGCTCCGTTGCTTCCGCCGGATCAGTTGGCTCCGTTGTTCCCTCCTGTGTAGGCAGCTGTGTTGTTTCCTCGGGAGTAGTTGGCTCAGTTGTAGCCTCCTGTGTAGGCGATTGGCTTGCTGCCAAAGTGTCCTCTAAAGAATCAACTACTGCTTTCTGATCATTATTTGCGGCCTCATATTCTGCCTTACTACAACCGGTTACACCGAATACATATACCGCTGTTATTATCGTGATTGATAATTTTCTCATCCATTTTCTCTTATTAGATTTATTAATCATCTCTTTCTCCTTTCGTAACCTGACTTTTTCAATTCTCCAGCTACAGTCCTCACCTCTTCTCCCGCTATATCCTAAAATTTTCTGAAATTGTAATTCAAGGAAATGTTCCTTATAGGTATAGACGATATTGCAGTGAAAAAGGTTACAGTATTCTGTATCATCTTTATATTTTTTTAATGCGATCACCTATTGACCACCTTGGTCAATTGTGATATTATTGACCAGTAGGGTCAATGTAAAAGGAGGCGATGAAAATGATAGCAAAATTCTTGAATATAGAACCCGAAAAAAGGGAGCGGGTCCTTAATGCATCTATTAATGAGTTTGCATTAAAGGGATTTAAAAATGCTTCAACAAATGAAATAGTCAAGGAAGCCGGGATCTCGAAAGGTCTCCTTTTTCATTATTTCGCAAATAAGAAGCAGCTTTATCTCTTCTTGCACGATTATTTAATGGAAATTATGAAAGAGGAATATTTTCATAAGCCTTGGATTGAGGAGAGGGATTTCCTGGAGAAGATGCGGATGGCTTCGCTTACTAAGCTTGAACTCTTCCGAAAGCATCCGATGATTTTCAAATTCTTTCTGACTGCCTATTCCGAAACAGATGCGGAGGTCAAATATGAAGTAGCCGACAGAATGCAGAAGCTGCTTTCAGACAATCTTCCGAAAATCTATGATAATGTCGATTTGTCTAATATTCGAGAAGGGGTTGATCAGCGAAAAGCAATGAACCTAATTATGTGGGCTCTTGAAGGCTATGCTAACAGCAAAATCCCAGAGTTCAAGACAATGGACGAAAAAGAATTTTCTGATATGGTTACTGAATTATCAGCCTACCTGGAGATATTAAAGCAAAGTTTTTTTAGGAGTTAAAAATATAAATGGGAGGACTAACACAATGAATGTTATCGAGATACGCGAATTACACAAAAGCTTTGGTAAAGTACAGGCCCTGCGAGGTCTGAATCTCAAAGTGCAGCAGGGTGAGGTTGTAGGTTTTCTGGGTCCCAATGGTGCCGGTAAATCCACGACGATCCGTATTCTGCTCGGTCTGTTAAGATCTGATAAGGGCACTATTTCTCTGTTTGGAGGCGACCCCTGGAAGGATGCTCCCCTGCTTCATAAGAAGCTTGTCTATGTCCCGGGCGATGTCGCTCTGTGGCCGAAGCTGACAGGCGGCGAGGTGATCGATGTTCTGAGCTCTTTAACGGGAGGTCTGGAACCCGAGCGCAAGAAGAGGATGATCGAAAAGTTTGACCTTGATCCCACAAAGAAAGCCCGTACTTATTCAAAAGGTAACCGCCAGAAGGTTGCGCTGGTTGCTGCACTGGCTTCCCGTGCTGAGCTGCTTATTCTGGATGAACCAACCTCAGGTCTTGATCCGCTGATGGAAGCTGCCTTTACCGACTGTATCCAGGAAGTTAAGAAAGAAGGACGTTCGGTTCTGCTGAGCTCACATATATTCTCGGAAGTAGAAAAGCTGGCGGACACAGTCACTATCATTAAAGATGGTGTTACTGTAGAATCCGGCACCCTCGCCGAGTTGCGCCATCTTACCCGCACTCATGTTACAGTTAATTTGAAAAAGGATGCTTCTGCACTCCGTACCTTGAAAGGAATTCATGATTTTCATGCTGAGGGTCAGCATATTTCGTTCTCGCTGGAGAATGAGGCAATGCCTGTTGTGCTTGAACAAATCGCAGTACTGGATCCGATTGGCCTTACAATCAATCCGCCGAGTCTGGAGGATCTGTTCTTAAGCCACTATCAGAATGCGGATGGGACGGTGAATGGTAAATGAGTAAAGCCATTTCAAATACACATGGAACATCGAAGAATCCCCTTTTAGGATACGGGAAATACTTCCGTTTTACATTAAGACACAATCGTATGAGATATCTTGTCTGGAGTGGGATCATTGTTTTCCTGATTGCCTATGTAGGTGCATATTATAAATCAATGTTTGATACACAAGCGAAGCTTGATGAGTTCGCAAAGGTCGGCTCTGCTCCCGGTATGGTCGCTATGGTTGGTAAAATCAGTAATATGGCTACTATGGGCGGTGCCGTATGGACGAAGATCTGGATGTTCTCTGCTTTGACCCTAGGTATCGGCATGGTCTTTCAGGTTACCAAGGGTGCCAGAGCCGACGAAGAAAACGGCCGTACTGAGCTTTTCCGTTCAAGACCTTTCGGAATCCATACAACTCTCGCATCAGTAGTCAGCGGAGCTCTCCTGCTATGTCTGGTGATCGGTATTCTTACCGCTTTAGCCTCCATAGGGCTTAAACTGGATCCGCCCGGCACCGGCGTAACCGGTTCTATTATATTCGGTTTGTCGATTACAGCAATCGGATGGCTTGGGGTTGGAATCGGGGCTTTAACTAATCAGTTATCAGCAAGTGCCAGCATCGCAAACTCTGCCGGTTCTATCGTGATGGTTGCCTTCTATTGTATGCGTATGATTGGTGACATGGGAAGTAATGATACTCTTGCCTGGCTATCTCCGATCGGCTGGGGCGAAAAGATGGAACCCTGGGCATATAACAGAGGTTGGCTGATCCTCCCGGTTATCCTGCTCACCGCAGCATCCATCGCTGTTGCTTTCGTGATCGAAGCCCGCAGGGATTACGGTTCCGGTGTGCTGCAGGAGAAAAAGGGTAAATCGGAAGCCACTCGGCTTATGAACCGTTCCTGGGGTCTCCTCCTGCACTTATATAAAGGCAGTATCATCGGTTGGTCCATCGGCATTGCAATATCCGGACTCATGTTCGGCTCGGTTGCAAATTCCATGCTGGATCTGTTAGCCGATGCAGACGTCCCTATGCTGAAGGGTACCGGTATGGAGGCCCTGATGGGATTACTGCTTTGCTTTATCGGACTTGTCAGTGTTGTTCTGCCGATGCTGATTATGACAGGGCTGCGTTCTGACGAGGCTAAGGGTCTGCTCGAATCACAGCTTGCCGGAGGTATTTCGCGGAGCAGAATGGTCTTGGAAAGATATCTTGTTGGAACCATTGTGACGGCTTTGCTTTTGTTACTTGGAGGCGCCTCCTTCGGTTTAGCCTACGGTGCAGTCGTAAATGATATGTCGCAGGTAGGAAGGCTGGCAATTGATGCACTGATTTATCTGCCCGGAATCATGGCGATTACGAGTGTGGTTGTTTTGCTCTTCGGTTTATTCCCGCGAGCAACGATTCCGGTAACATGGTTTATCTACGGCATGATGTATTTTGCTGTTCTGCTTAGTGATGCCTTGAAGCTCCCTCAGTGGATGCTGAATATCATGCCTTTTATCGGAACCCCCAGAGTTCCGTATCAGGAATTTAGCGCATCCGTTTTCGGATACCTCGCAGCCGCCATAATATTCGTTGTAATTGGCATGATCGGTCTGCGTAGCAGAGATGTGCCAAGATAGGTTATCTTAACAAGGAAAGCGTCAGCTAAGGTTACAACAGCTGACGCTTTTTTCTTAAATCATGCAAACAAAGGGTATAAACTTTACAATACCTGCACCAGATAGGCAGGAGATTGGGGTGGTATGCTTAGGGTCTGGAATATGGCATGCTCCACCTGCACCAGCTGCCCGGGCAGGATCTCTTCTAGTGGAATAACATTACCATCTCTGTCCAGAATCACAGTTTCATCAGAGATGGTGAATATCATTTGATCATAAAAGTCATAGGGGTTTCCGGTGAGAAGAAAACCATTATTTACATCAACACTCACAACACGGTCCGTTGTTATACTAACTTCGTCTTCTTCCTGTAATACTACAATCCGATAAGCGTTTGACTGGGGAGGAATGCTTCTTGTCATTGCGGCAGAGAAATCCGCAGCGATACGCATTCCCTCTTCTAAATCATACATATCAAGTAAATCTCCACTCTCATTCATGATTATGGTATTATCCCCAACATTAAGTCTGATTTCCTGCTCGTAAATCATATTATCTTCATCATTTACTCCATAAGCTATTAATACATATCCGGTACTTTCGGTATTTGGCGCTACCTCTTTAATATAAGCGTTTTCTACCTGTATAACAGAATCGTTTATAAATAACATACCCTGAGAGTCGGAACCATTCCTATTCATAATCATCCTCTGAATTACATTTGTTCTAATTATATCATATGTTCGACCGACAAGAAGTTACTGATTCTGAAATGAAGATTTTTATTATTACTATAAATCAATAAAAAATTATTATTTCCCTATTGACACATCTACTACTGCGTGATACTATATACCTGTAGTAAGTACTACTGCATACCTGTAATACTAAGTAGGAGGTTATACCATGGATAACTTAACTGAACTATTGAAAGGCGTTCTGGAGGGCTGTGTCCTCGAAATCATCAGTCAGGGGGATACCTACGGCTATGAGATCACCCGCAGTCTCAATGCATTGGGTTTCACTGAGGTTGTGGAGGGAACTGTTTATACCATACTGATCCGGCTTGAAAAAAACAAACTGGTAGAGATTACGAAAAAGCCCTCCGATATGGGGCCGCCGCGAAAATTCTTCTCTCTCAATGAAGCGGGACGCGAGGAGCTGCGGAGGTTCTGGGAGAAATGGAACTTTGTCTCATCTAAAATTAACGAGTTAAAGGAGAATAAATAATGAATCTTTGGGAGAAGGTCACAGGCAGTGACATGACGAAAGAATTTAAAGCATTTGAAACGAGAGCCAAGAAGCTGCCGGTTGATTATCAGGCAGCCTGGGAAGAAGTGAAGGCCAACCTTTGGATATATTCCGATTTCACAGGACGTAACCTCATGCCAATACTTGACGGAGTGCTTGGTCTTCTGGAAGAGACGGCGGCGGATGGCCAAAGTGTTGCTGAGGTCTTAGGTGACGATATCAAAGGCTTTTGTTCGGCCCTGGTAGGTGAAGAAGGGGCAAAATCCTTTCGCGATAAATGGCGCGAGCAGCTCAATAATAGTATCGCAAAAAAGTTGGGTAAATAAGACGCCAGCTTGATATATCCAGATAATTCACATCGTAAAAGCATGAGGGCATGCTTATCATTTAATTTGGTAGCCGTGAATGCGGCAGAGAGAGGTTAATATGAGTATAAAGGATATCATAGAAGGTAAAAAAGAGTGGCGCGCTCACATGGCCCGTGTCAAGGCGCTCCCGCCGGATTATCAGATTGTTTATAAAGAGCTTCAGAAATATCTCTTTAAGGTAGGTCCTGTAGAGCTAACAGAAGGAACAGGGTTACTATCGGGGATTGTTGATTTATTTGAAGAGTGCGCGGCCTTGGGGAAAGGTGTGCTCGATGTGACGGGCAATGACGTAGCAGCCTTCTGCGACGGTTTGATCAAGGATTCAAAAACCTACGCAGATCTTTATCAGGAATCTGTTGACCGAGAAGTGAACAAGGCCATGAAAAAGGTTACAGATAAGCTGAAGTAAGGGGGATATCAAAAATGGATAAAGCAATAGAAGTAAAAGACTTACGAAAGTCTTTCAAGGACACAGAAGTTCTGAAGGGTGTGGATTTTGAGGTAAGGCGCGGTGAGATTTTCGCCCTCCTTGGCTCCAACGGTGCGGGTAAGACAACGACGGTCAATATCCTCGCAACACTTTTAAAACCCGACGGCGGTAATGCCAGTATCTCTGGTTACGATGTCTCTCGTCAGCCGGATAGGGTACGGCAATCCATCAGTCTGACAGGGCAGTTTGCTGCTGTGGACGAGGTGCTGACCGGTCGGGAGAATCTTATATTGATCGCTAAGCTGCGAGGTATCAAGGATTTCGCACAGACTGCCGACAGCCTGCTGGAACGCTTCGGGCTGAGCGACGCTGCTAATAAAAGAGTAGCAACATATTCCGGCGGCATGGCCCGCCGACTCGATATTGCCATGAGCCTGATAGGGACACCCGAGGTTATCTTCCTGGATGAGCCGACGACAGGACTAGATCCGGAAGCAAGACTTGAGGTCTGGAAAACCGTGAAAGGGCTTGCAAACAACGGCACAACGATCTTGCTTACGACGCAGTATCTGGAGGAAGCCGAACAGCTCGCCGACAAGATAGGGATACTGCATGGCGGTAAAATAATTGCGAATGGGACCCTTGAGGAATTGAAGAGTAAGTTCCCTTCCGCTAAGGTCGAATATATCGAGAAACAACCGACCTTGGAGGATATCTTCTTAGCAATCATCGGAAAAAAGGAGGCATGTTAAAATGAAGAATAAAACCGGAGTACTGTACGGGCGCTTAATGCGCCACATCCTGCGAAGCCCCGATACGATCATTACTGTCGCGATAACACCGATTGCTATGATGCTGATGTTTGTCTATGTGTTCGGCGGCGCAGTAAAATCGAGCCTGGGGGATAATGTGAATTATGTTAATTACCAGCTGCCGGGCATTTTGCTGATGGCCATCGCCAGCGGGATAGCTTACACCGCCTTTCGGTTATTTAATGATATGCAGAAGGGGCTTTTTGCAAGGTTTAATTCCATGCCAATCAGCCGCTCCTCGGTGCTTTGGGCACATGTGCTGACCTCACTGGTTTCCAACATGCTTACGGTCGCTTTCATTTTCCTTATCGCGATCCTTATGGGCTTCCGCTCTAGCGCCGGGTTACCTGAATGGTTCGCAGTAGCCGGAATACTCCTGCTGTTCACACTGGCATTGACATGGGTTGCGGTCATTCCGGGGATTACAGCTAAAACCATGGAGGGTGCAAGTGGCTTCTCATACCCGCTGATCTTTCTGCCCATGCTCAGTTCAGCCTTTGCTCCTACCGAGACCATGCCAAAAGTCGTCCGGGTGTTCGCTGAGAATCAACCCGTAACCTCCATCGTCGAAACGGTTCGTTCGCTGCTGAACTCCGAACCTGTTGGGAACGATATATGGGTCGCTCTTGCCTGGTGTGTCGGGATAATTATTGTAGCTTGGTTCTTCGCTATGAGGGTATATAAGCGGAGGATATGATAAGGGAGCGAATCCTTAAGTTCTCGTGAACAAACCATAAGCTCCGGCGGCTATGACAAAGGTTTTGTCAGGGAGAGGTACGGCTTATTCCGGGCAGGAAAAATCCTTATGATATATGAAAGGACCTATGGCACATCGAAGTGACCCCATTAATTTAGATTTTTTAAGGTCTAGCTTATGGGAGCACATTAACTGTGGCATGGGTCCTAATAAGTTATTTGATGATATATACTACCGTTCTTTTTTCTTCCGCTGGGTTACTTTATGCTTTTCTCCCTTATCATCGTAGGTAATCCATTCGCCCACGGGTTCGCCTTTTTCAAAATAGCCTGAACGCTTAATTATACCATCCGGCCGATACCATTCCCAATAACCTTCCGGTTGATCCTTTACCATCTTACCTTTCGACCAAACAGTGTTCCCATTGGCATGGTATTTAATTGTGTATCCATCGATCACTTCCAGCTTCTTTTCTTTGACACCGTTAGGATGGATCAGGTCACACTTTTCATTGTTCATCTCCTCTGCTTCTCCTATTCTGATACAACGATTTTCCACATGTCACATTTTATTATGCTTTTAATTCCTTGTAGAAACTGTCCCAAAGATTTAGTAAAGTCCTGCCGATATCCTCACTGCTTCCTCTGATGATGCTCATCACCCGGCAAAATAATCCCTGATATCCTCAAGGTAATCCGATAATTTCTCATAATTCATACTGTAATACACACGATTGGAGCTGAGTTCTGTCTTCAGAAGGCCGAGCTTCATTAATGCATTAACATGATAGGAGATAGTTGCTGTCGACAGGTTTAGCTCACTTGCTATCTCCTTCCCGTAACAGGGTTTTTTCGCTGTCAGCTCAAGAATATCTACTTTACTCTTATCACTAAGGAGCTTACCGAAATTCACGATATCCTCAGATTCCATCTTCCTTCTGGCAGTGTTAAAGTGGTGATCAAGTAAAATGCCAAAACGTAGTACATCGGTACTTTGCGTTTCCGGTACGGAAGAGAAGGTCACGCTGACCGGATGAAAGATCATTGGCAGCAAAACTGTTCCCAGCTCATTCTCTTCCCAGGTCAATTTAAGATTTTTCTGAACCTGCCCTATGATATCCTCCAGTTCCTGCCTTTCTGCCCAATAGTCATAGAACCGCTTCTCGAACTCGGAAATCTGACGGCTGAAGCTATTCTCCAATAAATCAACTACTTCCTTCAAAATAGCAGTAACGTCATTATAATATTCCTTCTGATTATGAAAGATCTTAAGTATTTCCCATTTTACATCCTTACTGCAGGAGGAGGCATCCAGAAATTTAAGAAAATCATCATACGTATATAATGCTTCGACAGACGCGTCATCCTCTTCATCGATATTGACGATCCCCGCATAAGCCTTTATTCTGTCCGCCTCTTTCATATCCCTGACCCGCTCCTCATAGGTCAAGAGCCTATTATCAGTATTGTGAAAGTCCCAGAGAAAAGCAAAAGAAGCATTAAAGAAGAAGTTGATATTATGTGATTTAAAATAATAATCAATCCGATCCTTTTTCGGTTTTAATTTCTCCTTGACAGCTTGATATATTTCAAGAATCATATCCCAGATATGATTATACTCCTCGGGGTCACCCTGATAATTGCCCCGATACTCCTCCCTTATCTGCTCCATAGCATCTTTATTAGCCCATTGATATAGAATTAGAAAGGCTTCATCCACAAGATTGGCATGCGTCTCTATCTTTAGATTCTTATTCACTCACTTCCACCTCCGTTTTCTGTTCTATCTCCATGGCAGCGACTCTGTTTCTGCCAAATAACACGATGCATATAATAATCTCCAATATACCTAATACCATAAATATGGCTCCTATCGTTATAAAACCGGTAAGGGCACTTAAGATAAAGGACATGATAGGCATTGCGGCAACCGCGGATGCGTTCAAGATAGCCGTGACTCTGGCAATATAGCTTTCTTCTATTGCCTTCATAAACTCCACTCCCGCGAAGGTATTCACTATCCCTACGGCGGTACCAAGCAGGAAGGAACTGACGGCTACGGATATGTAAATCAAGAGTGGAAGATATATCAGCTGCCCTATCGCTACAAGGCTTAAATAGTATCCCGCGATTGCGTACCCACAGATACACATAATCGCATATCGGCTAATCCTGGTACTGATAAAGGGATAAAATGCAGCACCCAGTATCGTTCCTACCGTTATGCTAAAACCCATTACCGACAGCATAATCTCATCTGAATGCAGAACCTCACTGACCAGCGGTGCCTGAAGGCTGTTCAGCGGTACTAAAACCGCATTCAGGAAAATTGCGATGGTTATCATGTACCTTAAAAATGACTTGCCCTTCAGATAACGTACTCCGCCCTTCAGATTGTCTATATATTCCTTAGCATTAACTTTAACTTTTGTCAACTGAACATCCTTAATTCTGAGAGTTAGTATAATCAAGGCTGACAGAAAGAAAGTAACCATATCAATATAAATAGCCGCTGATATTGAGAACACTGAGATGATGACGCCTGCCATTCCCAGACCTACCAGTTCCATAATACTGCACATGCTGGTATTAAAGGAGATCCCGAAACTATATAATCTCTTATCTAACAGCTTCGGAAGTAATGCACTGGAGGCCGGGTTACGGAAGGCTTCCGCACTGGATATAATAATTGTGCAGGCAAGCATGATCCATTGATTTAAGAAGCCCGCCAGGTAAGCAGTCGCTACGATACCAACACATAAGCCTCTGATGATATCCGTCATAATCATAATTCTTTTCTTATTCATGCCTTCCACTGCTGCCCCTGCGAAGGGCTGCAGGAGTATGGTCGGCACCCGGTTAACTCCGAAGATAACAGCCGACCAAGCTGCACTCTGAGTAATCTGATATACCAACCAGGCAAAGGCAATACCGTCAATGGAATCACCGAAACGGTTAATCACGGCTGCGATGACTGTCTTCATATATTCCTTCTGTTTTATGATCTCACGATATCCAATCTTATTTTCTTCCATATAGAAACCCCTCTATCAATTGTTTTCCGTTTGATATTATTCTAACATGTCGTTTTATATGTGTCAATGTCTAGTTAGATACATATCAATATATTTATACTATACATATCTAACTCCTTATTGTCCAGACAGAATACCGATACTTCAAAAGCTTATGTTCTATGAAAATAAGACGGAACGTTTATCGTTACCGTCTTATTATAATTATCATATTAACTGCCGAAGCGTCTGCCCCGGATTAATACCTTTCACTGTCCATATGCTTATACACAACTCCATCAAAGATGGTATCATAAATTCCACAACAGAATTCAAGATCTAATCCAAATTGCGGTTTATATAAGATATTTCCGTAATCTCCCTTGCCTCCGATTACATTATAGAAGCTGCCACCTCCGACTCCTCCGCCAATCATTCCCGAATTCGCCTTGTTCGGCAGCTCTTTACTGCCATCGACTCCGATGCCGGATTTATTACCGATAATCACATTATAACTGGCACGGTTATCCCATAATAAAATGCCATATCGACCGTTTCCGCATATTACATTCGCTTTTATGATGTTACCAAAGCCACCGCATAGTTCAGAGGATATCCCATGATTATTGTTACCAAGCTCCTCCATACCGGTAATATCAGTTCCGATATAATTTCCTTCAATCAGATTACCGAAGGCTTCTCCCATGGAGGATATCCCATTATTCTTGTTTGCGCTTATTAAATTTCTGTATTCCGGCTTATCTATCCCTATCGTATTCCGAGAGGCCATAGTCCGTAAAGAAATGCCGTCCATATTCGCTGCCGGTGTTATTCCGTCCGCTTTCACCCCAATATTATTTCCGACGATAATGTTATCGGTGGCATTTTGTCCGTAAATACCGATTCCGCCGCAGTTAATCATTACATTTCCTTCTCCGGTAGGACCCTTTCCTTTAGACCTGCTGCCCCCGAGGATATTATTACTGCTGCCGATGTAGACTGAGCTATTTCTAAAATTTTGAATTTGCAGCCCCCGGATCACATTACCATCCGATAGAATGTTGATTCCCATCGCATTCTCACCGGCGCGGCTTCCATCCAGAATAACACCGGCATTACTTGCATCGATTGTTATATTGTCTACCCTGTTCAGGCATACTCCCGTGCTATAGATGGTTGCCGGCTTTGACGGAGGAAATACCTTCGGATCAAAAAGTATCCTACCGCCCTTCTTAACGTGATCGACACACCAAGTGAAGCTTCCTGTGCCACTTTCCTTCGTATTGCTCACCGTAAGGGTTTCCGTAAAGGATTTTCCGGCTTTATTCAGCGCTTCCTCGGCCTTCTTGCCGGATAGAACATACTTCTCCGCCTTCTCCCCACGGAATATTGTAAGATCATAACTACAGGTTATCCTATTAGAGGATGTCTGTTTAGCATCTAGTGAAGGAACACTTAACTCCTCCTGAGACAGATTGATAACATTGATACCTCCAAGGCTGTCGGAAACATAACCCAGATTATCCTTGATATTTATATTAACCGGAATACCCGCCGTATCAATGGTACCCCTCACCTTTGGTTCAGAGGTATTCGATAGCTCCACCGCAAGAATACCATTTGAGTCATTCGGGAAGAAAGCAGTGTTTCCGTTCACTCCTCCTCTGAAATTATTCGACTGAGCGGTAAAGTTATCTATCCCACTTAAGTATTTTGGCTTCCAGAGATCCGTAATATCCAGCAGTTCCATCCTGTTGTTATTCTTGGCAAAGGCCAGGTTTCCTTCAAAATGTATGTTTGTTATAAAGCCTTTCTCCTCTGTCTCAGGATAGGAACCGCAATATCTTGCTTTCCCGAGGTCATTTAGATCATAGATTTCAATCCCTCTGAACTCAAATGCTATGTAGGCTATTCCATCCCTCACTGCAATATCGGAGGTACAGCTAAACTGTCCGAAGCCCTGATTATACAGTTGATGGAATACCAGTAGTTCCGGCTTTGCCGGGTTTTCCATAGAATAAATCTTAACACCCCATTCGTCAGCGACATAGATTCTATCACGATCCATACTGATCCCTCTGACGGGTCCGCCAATATTTGAAGTACTTATGTCAGCGATTCGGACTGGGTGTAATGGGTCCGTGATATCTACTACATAGAGGTTGAAGCCGGCAAATACATAGGCATAGGAGCCGTTGATCCTGATATAAATGACCGCTTCTGGAAAGTCCAGGTGGGCTACCTGCCGCAGATTTGATGGATTACTGATATCTACGACGGATAAGCCGGAGTAACCCGCCAAAGCATAGGCATAATGATCCTTGACCGCTAAATCAATTGCAGACATCGGAAATGCCTGTAATTGTACTCCGTATTTACTTTCCAGCAGTGTTTTCTTCGTCTTTGCATCCGTAACCTCAAAGATCACCTTCTCTAGCATTGCCAATGCATTTGCACGGACTACGCTGCCAGTTCCATCACTTCTGCTTATAACAGAGCTCATCCCGAACTTTTCGGCTTCCTTCCGATAGTCCTCTGTTTTCTTACCACTCTTTGGAGTACGGTTAACGAGACCGAGAAAGCATTTGGTAACCTCACCATAGGTCATAGTGCCTTCCGGATCAAAATGTGTCTTATCCTTGCTGCTGATCAGTCCAAGCTTAACCGCCTTTACGATATATCCGTATGCCCAGTAATTAACCGGAACATCCTGATAGACAGCCTTCTTTCCCTTCGGAGCGGCCTCGACTCTTAACGACCGGCAAAGCAGCTCGGACATTTCAGCCCTGGTAATCTCCTTCTCAGGATTAAGCTCTGACTCCTTAAGTATACCCAGCACCACCAGACGGGTAATCTCCTTCTTATTATCCCAATATTTCAGGGAATCGGGAAAAACCTGCGGTATGGGTACTGTATGGGAATAAAAGCCCTTTAATACAAGGTTCTCCGGCTGATTAATACCAAAGCACAGTAAGCCATTGACACGATCTGCACATAACAATAACCCGTTATGGACCATCACTTTGGACATCTGGCTTTCGTTCGGAACGAAGCTGGTTATATCCTTGGGAACAGATATGCTATGGATTTGAAAGACCCGTAATCCCATATAGGCATCCGCAACATACAGATATTCTTTATGTAACGCCAAGCCGTAGGCACGGCCTGCAGTGGGGATGGTATTCAGGACTTCCGGTTGAAGGGGATTACTGATGTTTATGACTTGAACCCCTTTCCAGTCATCGGCTACATATACCTGCTTTCCTTCAACTATTACATTCCTTGCTATCCCCGGAGTATCGATTGTGGCTAGCTCTTTTGGGGAATCGCTTATGGAGATGTCCGCTATTAATAATCCGTCATCTGCAGCCGCGATATAAGCGCTATTATCGCTTACCGCAACATGAAACGCATACTTTCCTTGATATACCTGTCCGAGTGAAACCGGTTTCTTCTGATTGGACAGATCTATGATCCGCATACCTTCCAAACCATCAGCCAGATAGGCCTTGGTACCTTGTATAGCAACCGATTCCGTAAAACCAGAAGTGATGAATGCTCCGATTTCTACGGGTTTTAAAGGATTGCTGATATCGATAATGCGAAGACCGGCACTACCTGCTGCCGCATAAAGCGTATTCCCCTGTATCTGCAGATCAGAAACATAGGACGGCAGGTTAAACTGTGCTCCGACTTGCGATAAGCTGCCTTCGGTATTCCTAAGAATGATGATGGAGGTCCCTTTCCCTACATAAACATAATCCTCCTTCGCCGCCATAGCGCTCGTCGGTCCGCCGATGGACCCTAAGATATCGCAATTTATGGATTCTGATGCAGCTGCTACCTTCTGTGCAGATGGAAGCTGCATTGAATAACTCAAGTAGATAAGCAATAGGATTACTCCGACAGTCCTCTTCATAGGATACCTTCTTTCCTCTCAACCTTTCGTTGGTTGACTTACCTTTATTATATAACCTTTCCATATTTTATCAATCAGAAAACATAGTTTGACTTGGGAGTTGATTACCATTTATTACAATTTTCGACCAATTTATACCTTTTGCTCTTGAATTCTCCATTACAATCAGCTACTATATTCCTGAAAGGGGTGTGGAATTGTGGCAAGACAAATAATCATAGTACAGACAGAACAGGATATTGCCGAAATGAATGCATTACTGATGGAACATTTTACAGCGGAAGGATTCGAGTACAGGAATTATAGGGGTGAGGTTACTCTGGCTAGAGAAGATCGGTATGGAAGAAGATTTTTTAAGGTGTATCATAAACCGGGAAGCTTAAAAATCGAAGTCTGGATCAAAAACGGGAAGGGTGAACTTGCGCTTGATCATAAGCTCTATGGCGCCAAACCAAAAGTAGGATTACACAAAGATGTAGAGAAACTGCTGCAGCTTTTTAGTGGCAGACCTTGTTCTTCCTTCAATTCCGATACCATGGAAGGCTCTCTCATTAATGACGGATACCAGGTCCAGCCTTATGAACTGAACAGTGATTTCAAGCAGTTTTCAATTCTATCGTTAGGAATGGGCATCGTCTGCTTTGTAGCACCGTTGCCATTCATCCTAATCGTAGCCGCATCCGTCGGTGCATTAGTTTATGGGATTAAAGGGTTTCGCTCTTCTATGAAGTGGGCTTCCTATCTGGGGATTCCCTTATCAGTCGTAAATTTGGTGATGAGTATAACAGAATATATCAGGAAGGTTTTCTAGGCCATGATAAATAAGAAAGCCAGGAAATTCAACTTATATTATACTAAGGATCGGGGGAAGAACGGGGACTAACTCTCAATATATATTCTCATCCATCTGGATTGCAACAAGGACCACAGGTAATTTGCCGGTGGTCCTATCATTTAACTGATTAATTTTACTTATCGATTACTCTTTATTTTCCCGGTTCTTTCTTAAGTCAAGCATTCCTGCAATAATACTGATGATAGCAACAATCAGAATACCGATATAGATAGGATCTGAGATTTCAATGATAAAACGATTAATCATGTACGTTATGATAAAGATCAAGACTCCTACGGCCAGGAAGAAATTTTTATTCCTCATTTAACCGCCTCCTTCATAATTAATTATGTGGCATCATACTAAGACCAGCTTCTCTTCCCTGTCTCCGGTAAAGCAGCTCAGGATATCCTCCTGCATAATCGGGTGTAATATTTGTGCCTCTTTATATTTCGTAACTATGTTTCGATACGCATAGTAATCACAGCACTTTGTCTTCTCGCAGGCTTCAAAATCCAGGAAATCATGCTCCGGGTACTGGTTTGTAAGTATCTTATTCGGATTATGAAAGATTGAATCCACTTTATCACAAATCTTCTGGTCAAAAAAGTGTTTTAAATAGCTGATCACCTTATTATGATTCTTCTCATAAACCATTCCGCAAAAGTATTGATAGACCGCATAATAAAGCAGGTCCTTGTTTCCTGTCTGCGAAACAATCAGGAGCATGCGCTCGCTTGCCCTCTTATAATCCTCAGTAAAAGCGTAGCACATCGCTGTATAGTACATCCATCCCAACCCATACTCCTCAGCGGGACAAGGAATATTGCTTAATACCCCGTAATAAGATCTCATGCTATTTTCTAATTGTGAGTTAGCAAAACAATCCATGATCCCTATAATATATTTTACATTATCCCGATTTATTTTACTTGGGAAATTTAATAATTTTAAAATGTGAAATTTGGTATTAAATGCACTATACCAATAATCCGTCATATCAAAAACCTCGGACAGCCCGGGAATCAATATCTGATAGGTGGGGTATCCCAGATAGGATACATCCCTGACTAATATTTCATACCCCTGGTTACTTATTTTCTCCACAAGTCGGTTAAGGATTTGCTTATTATTATAGTTTGAGACATCTTCCACCGGAATAAACGGTGCATCTGTTTTTAATAATATTTCATAGGGAAACTGTGCGATTCCGGATTTGAAGCCATTGAGAATATTATTTACATCAGAAACTCTCTGGTTTGCAAAATCCAGCTTGCTTCGTTTGGAATAAAGCAATATATCGCTACCCTGTGCTGCTTCCGTTAAAGTTCTCTCAATCGCTACTCCGAAATCTGGATGGCAGCCAAGCTTAAGCCCGTAGTTCCCGGTATTCTTCTCGATAATCACTAGCCCGGAGACAGGATATACCCCTCCAAAGGAACAGTCCTTCAGTAAGACTGTGTAGCCGGGCGTAGCCTTAAGCTGCTGATACAGCTCATATACATAGGGGAATCTCTTCAGGTAATCCTCCGGAATATCGGGCAGGGGAGGCTTCTCCAGAACAAGCTTTTTCTGTACCACTCTTTCTATGATTTCCGATAAGCCTTGCACCAAAGCTTCTTCCGGCGTATTGCCTGCACACATCCCGTTACTAAGATAATATGCTGAATACGCATAATAGGGCAAATACTCAACCTTGTTTTTCTGGAGATTTAAGAAGGGCAACGACAGATATTCGTTTTCCTTCTCTGTAAAATTGAAATCCATCTTTTGAACTTTTCGAAAGGCATTTACTTTCTCCGTAAAATCCGCGTCAGACATATCCCTTTTCTTAAAGTACATTCTCATAAATGCACTGTCGGAGTCCACTAATTCTTCCGCTGTCAGATACTCTTCATCAGCATAATACCGGAATCTGCAGCTGTCCCTCCAAAGATTGTTCCACCGTGCAAGCCATAGGTTTTGATAGCGCTCCATGAACTCAGAATATGCGCTCGCCATTGCATATTCCTTCGTTACACCCTTCCCATTGGATCCGATCGAAGTGTTTTCTATGGTCACTCTAAGGGAATAGGTATGAATGGTCCCTGTCTTTACCCACTCCTCCTGCAGCTTGATTCCTAAGCTTGCCAGGATACCCTTAATTCTAGCCACCGTATTCTGAGGGCTGTCTTCTTTGTAATGACAATTTTGATATGTAGTCATAAGCTACCTCTTTTCAATTATGATTTGGTGTATTAACCATCGCTTCCTCACGGATCAGTTTATACTTCTCTCTCAGGTTGCTGTTCGTAAGCGTGCGCCCTACAGAGATACAGGCATCAAAGAAATAATTCTGTATCTCAATTGCTGACAGGTTCTTCGTATTGTAAACTGCCTTCTGCGTGGTATAGTTGTCCGTATCAAAATCTATGATTTCAAGCCCTAATTCAGCAGTATTGTTATACATATAGGTTCCCGGATATGGCGTTGAAATACTAAAAACAATCTGTGCCCCAAGCTGCTGTAATTCCAGTCCAATCTGTACGGTTTGTTGTATGGTTTCCGGGGTGTCATAGGGTTGTCCTATGATTAGGCAGGAGGAGGCATGAATACCGATTTCGTGACACCAGTGAAATACATTTCTGATCTGTTCCAGTGTGATATGCTTCTTCAGGCAATCGAGCATTTCCTGACTCCCCGCTTCCACCCCGAATTGAAGGGAGCGGCAGCCGGCAGCATACATTCTTTGAAGCAGGGGTTTGGATACGACATCAACTCTGGATTCACATGCCCATAGCATATCCAGATTTCTATCCAGCATTATCGTTATAAACTCGTCCAGCCTCCTAAGATTAGCTGTCATCGTGTCATCTATGATCTGGACCCGGTCAAAACCCAGTCCCTTCAGATATTCGAATTCCTCCACGACATTCTTAGCACTTCTGATTCGGTATTTGCCTCCGGATAACCCTGACGCTGCACAGAAGATGCATCTGCCCGGGCATCCCCGGCTGGTTGAAATACTACAGGGAACAGAATAGCTCTTCAAATCATACAGGGATCTGTCCGGAAAGGGCAGCTTGTCCAAGTCACAGATAAACTTCCGGTCAGCATTGCTGATAACTGTATCCTCTTTAAAGTAGGAAATGCCGTCAATGCTTTCTAATTTACCTTCTCCATGGATGATATACCTGCATAAATCCAGAAAGGTCATCTCTCCTTCCCCGCGAACGACAAAATCAACAGCACCGCTCAATAGGGCGTCCTCATATTCAAAGGTTACATGATATCCGCCCATAACTACATAAATGTTCCGATCGGCACTTTTAATGATTTCAGCAAGCCGCAAGCCGTTTTTATAGGTTTCTGTGGTCGTGGAGATACCGATTACTCGGGGATGGTATTCCTCTATAAAGTCAATAAGGGTTTGCCGCGAAACGTTCTTCAGGTAGAAATCCATTAATTTCGCATGAAACCCGTTTTGGTTAAGTACCGTTGCTATGTATCCGATTCCAAGCGGTATCAACCCCTGGATTCTATGAGAAAGAATCGCCCCGGGATTGGGGGATGGCGAATTAATAAGTAAAACATCAGCCGAGTCAATTATCATATGATTCCTCCCTGCTGCTGATACCTGTGAATTTGGGTACCAGCGCAATATTTTTTACACAACTGCCCTTTGAATTAGTTTGTGCCGAGTAGTCCGGAAGAACAAGGAGTGAGCCTCCTAGTGCGAAACTCCGTAGTTCTTCCCAAGAATTCCGGTACTATCGGAATTCTTTTTTCCAAGTGAAGATGCTTTTCTTCACTTTACTTCCTGTGGCAACTCATTCTTTAAGATTGGATCCCAGTTTGCGATCAGAATACCCTTCGCCTGCAGCTGTTTTACCAAGGTACAAACTCCTACTCTGGTCTTCTCCGGATCTGCAGATGGGCTTAGTTCTATAAAATGATCGATCATATTCCGAATCGGATGCTTCCCGTCAGAGAGAAGCCACACAAGCTTTCCCGCACCATGCAGGGTAATAAATCCATCAAAGGTTACGATCGTGACACCATCTTCTTTTTCATCCTGCCTGAACGAATTAATCGTTCTGCACGGCTTATAATCAAGTATATTCATATCTATACCACCTCCATGATATGCTAAAGCGCTCCACAAGTCCGGAAGAATAAGGAGAGAGCCGTTCTGTACGATACTCCGCCGTTCTTCTGGGGATGCGGCCTCTGATTATTTATTGAATTTGCTCTTTATCCAATGGAGCATACGATTACGGCGATCCCTGAGCTGCTTCCAGAATACTACACAAAAAACCAACGGAATTCCAACCCCGATAAGAAAAGCGACAGTTGATGAGTTCATAGATAATACCTCCTCCAATAATTAATTTTTACAGCGCCTACAGCTTCGTGCAGTAAAGCTTTCTGATCGAAATAAATGCAATGCCTAAAAAAACGATGTCCATAAGGCAATACCCCAGGATACCAGATCGGGATATTGTCCCTCGTAAGATGCCGCCAAAGATCGAGTAGACAGAGAAGATTGGAATATAGTTAAGAAATGTCCAAACTCCCTTATATAAATCAAACGTTAAAATGTAGTAGATATAGGATACTAAGGTCGGAACCAGGATAAGGACGGACATGGTGTTGGCATCCTCCGCCTGTTTTACACAGCTGCCGATACCGACCGAGAAAATGATTAATGCGATCCCAACAACGATTAAATGAAATAAAAAAGCAACGATATTAAACGGTGTGAAGAAGGTAAAGTCACTCACTATCTTAGGATCGTTGATCAGATAAGCAGCTACCATTGGGATACTTGCCACTGTAAAGCTGATCATTGCAACCATGACACTGGCAATTGTCTGGCTAAAGAATAACTGCTTTTTGGTAATGGAGGTTAAAATGGTTTCGGTTATCTTATTTCCCTTCTCAAAAGCAACCTGTGTTCCTATTCTTGATACCAGTAAGGTCATGACCAGGAAGAAAAGCATCGTCAGCATCATTAAGAAGGATGCTGATTTATCATCGATCTGTACGATGTCCTTATCAACCTCGACAGTGATATTGCTGCCGGTTAATCCGGCTGTCTCCTGGGGCAGTAATTGATGGTTGCTCAGATAGAGGTTAAGATTTCGTTTCTGTATCGCCTCCATGATTAAGCTGATATTGTTATAACCATTCTGAGTGCTGGCCTTTAAAAGGACATTTTCACTGTCTGCTGTAACGATAACGTCAGCCTCCCGGCTGCTGGTCACAATTGTTATATGTTCCGTATTCAACTCCAATGGGATCTCGCTGAATACCGTAATCGTATCACTGACCAGATTATTCCTGAGATATGGCTGAAAACTGATGATACAGGAGGCCAGAACAGCAATTAAAAGGGTCACCTTGATGGCCGGAGAGGTGATGATATTCTTGAATTTGATCATTACGGCGTTGGCTATTTTCCTTCTTTGAACCTTCAATCTATGTCACCGCCCTCATAATTTATCTCACGAAACAGCTCATCCAGCGTCATCCTTCTTATTTGAAAATGTTCTGAAAAACTATCCTGCAGTCTGTTCTGGATCATTTTTGCCATATCCATGGAGGGTACTCTGATCATATAGGTGTTCTGATTTACCTGTATCTTTGACAGATCTACGATATCCTCAAGCAGCTCCGGTGAGAAGCTTTCATTTTTCAGTTCTAATATATAATCATACTTCTTCTGTATGGCTTCCAGGGATCCGTCCTCCACCAGCTCGCCCTTCTTAATAAAGAGAAACTGATCACATTTTCGCATTTTGTCCGATAAATTATGGGTGGAGAAAAGGATTGTACAGCCGCCTTTCCTTAATTCCTCCAGATGCACCCAGAATAGATCGCTGGTGATCGGGTCCAGTCCGCTGAAGGGCTCATCCAGGATTAATATCTCCGGCCTGCTCGCTACTGCAATGATAAACTGCAGCTTCTGCTGGTTTCCTTTCGAGAGCGTATCAATTCTTTTATATTTCGCATCGTCCAGATTGAATTTCGTCAGCCATTCCATCACGTAAGCTTCCGCTATTTTCTTTCTGATCCCTTTATAACGAACCATATCAGTCAGGTGTTCCAGAACCTCTGCCCGTCCATCCAGCCCTCTCGTCTCCGGAAGATAACTGACCTTTTCCGAGTAGTCCAGGCTGACTACCTTATCGTTTATTGTGCAGGTCCCCTGATAATCAGAAATTACACCGGCCATAATTTTAAACAGAGTGCTCTTTCCAGCTCCATTCCGTCCGATCACTCCCACAATCGTCGAGTCCTTCACCCGAAAGCCAACCTCCTTCAATGCCGGAAAATCCTTATATTTCTTTGAAATATGCTCCGCTGTAATCAACACCGTTTCTCCCTTCGGGAAATAAAAAATATACCGTTAATGATTAACTGTGATATTACAATATTGATGCTGAACGCAATAAACAGTGACATCAAAAGTGTGATCAAATTAACCGAACGATTGGCCTCCAGAAAATTCGTATTTGTTAATGTAACAAGGATGAAGATCGGAAAGAAAATCATGTTATTTAATAAGCCGCTTCTTGTAATTTTCTCTCTGGATTTATATAGGAAGAACGGAGAAAATATGCAGAGCAGATAGTTTATAAAAACAACGGGAAAGAAGCCGGATAGGAACGCCCCCATAAAAACAGTCAGCATTAAAATAATCACCAGCAGGTTTGCACTGACTTTATCATTTTCTTTAAAATTTGCCGGAACCTTCTTAGGCTGCAGCTTTAATCTCTTCCCGTTCATTAAGTCTTCCGTGTAAATGCAATTCGTAAATTTTAAGTTTCCGCTTTCACTTAAGATCTTAAAGGCTTCCATCGACACCTCGCTGGAAATATGGTAAAAGACCACACCCAGGGACTGAGAGATTCCTGACAACCGCGTATATTCATTTTCATTGGAATCAAAAAAGTCCGAGTATTTTGCTGTCACTCCCGGCAGATAGGTAGGCCCAATCATCGGAGAGGTGCTAACGGTGATTCCCGATATGTACTTGATTCTATGTCTTTCGCATACGTTGTCCAGCCAGACAGGGAACCTCGCCGGTGAATCCAGGGATTTTATAATCAGGTCATAGGGATATAATTGCGCGATCTCCTCTAATTCCTGCTCTGACCAGATCTTCCTGTTGATCGGTATGACTTCCACTTCCGGGTTAATGTGACTGAGCTTTTCCTTAACAACCTCAACCTTTAATTTACCAACGTCCCCTTGCTCATATAATAGTTGTCTGTTCAGATTGCTTACCTCTACGGTATCAAAATCTACGATCACTATTCTGCCCACCCCGAGTACTGCCATATTCCAGGCAACATGGGTCCCTATGCCGCCACAGCCCAAGATCAGGACTGTTTTAGTACTCAGCTTCTTCTGGATATTCCCCATATTATGAAAGAAATAATATGCCTTCGAACGGGAATAGATCCCCTCCGTATCCACTTCAGCCGAAACGAAGAACCCTTTCTTCGTAAAGAACGAAAATTCCTTTTCTCCGTAAACCTCCTGAAGATATTCCCGGGACAGCTTCTCTCCGTTTATTAATCGTTCCAATACTGCCTCCTGATCTGCGTCAAAGACCTTAATCGTACTGGATTCCAAGGAGAAATACCCGTCAGTTCCAAAGATATACCCATTCTGGCTTTTCAAGATCGGTACATATTTATTCAACATTAGTTCCTGCATCTGTATCACCTCATTATGAAATCCCAAATTGCTATCCCTATTGACAGAAAAATCAGCGGTATATATAAAACGGAATATATTACATACAGAGAGAATATGCTATGATCCAGCGCTGACTGGTCAGATTCTATAATCCGGCCTCTATATTTTGTCTTTTTTCCTCTTGTTGCTTTTCGCTTCGCAATACCACCGAATACAGCACCTTTTACATAGAGAAAGGCTTTTTTCCTGAACCCCTTTAAACTCAATAATTCCTCCAGTATAAAGTAACCGTCCAGTTTGAGGAATACCAACAGGTTGACAAAAATAATACTCAGGTTCGAAACAGTAAACCATAGGACGAAATGATACATATGATCAGGAACTACATTAAGCAGAAGTAAGCTCACTCCCATCAACAGCACATTGACCAGAATCCCTGCAAAAAGCGCTACCACCCTTTTCCACCGTTTCTCCAGGAAGGTAATGCCACTGAGGTTCGTATAGGCACAGGGCATAAACCAGTAGAGCATGATACCAATTTCGGGCACATTTACCTTAAAGCATCTGGCTACTACTGCATGGCCCAACTCATGCAAAGACAATACGACGAGTGAAACAGGTACCAGAACTAATGCTTCGGGAGTAAGCAGATTACTCTGTATCGTGTCCGCTATCCTGGGAAAGGCAGGTATGTTTATTATAATTCCTGCAAACAGCAGGGGGATGGATAAATATATCAGAATAAAGTTGATTAATTTCCAAATCAGATTATTAGGGTTTATGATACGATTACCATTGATGAGCGGCTTCTTTATCTTGATCAGATTATGCTTGTTCTTTAATTCCTTGCCTTTGATAAACCCTAGTTTTTCAAACTGCTCAATCAGATATGAGATCTCTGTCACTGAAAACAGCTTACTGGCCTTCGACAGCTCTTCGATGGTTTTCACTCCATCCAGCTCCTTTAAAACATTATATTCGTTCTTACCAAGCATATAGGTTTTTAATAATTTCTTATGAAAGACCGAAATCTTCCCATTTGCTTCATAGTAAATTTCCAGGTTGGGATTTACACAGGGTAACGACATATTTTCACCACCTCTAATGATTGCGAGTTGGCGCTCAGACGCTGCGGGTATGGGCGCCAACTCTAAAATTATTTAGCAACCACCACAAAAGAAGGAAACGATTGCTAATCCAACTACTACGCCCTCAATAAAGTCGCGAGCATCGCTGGGAGCATCAATAGATTCAACCTCTGAAATATCAAAGGACATTACTATATCGTTCATAATTCCTCCCTTCTGCGCAGATAACAAGGTGGTGAAAAAGATTGGAGTAAACATAAAATTCCTATCCGCCTCAATACTGCACATATGTTTTAATCAATAAATGAAAAAATCAATAGTGTCAAACCGCCAATAAGGCTTGTCCAATGATTAGCATAAAGCGATGCCGATAACAACACCAACTGCAACTCCTATCCAAAAAGCCTCTTCGCCGGGAGCTTCGATAGACTCGATCTCCTCGATTTCAAATTTGGTTACATCAAATTCAGCCATTCATTACACCTCCTTTACGATTTTATAGTATATATACTCCAATCTTTCTTCTGATTAGGAACGTCGATATGAGCCTGACAGGTGGAATGCCTGTCCGAGTCTATCTTATTTGTACTATAATCTTGGTATAACAAAAATTGGTAATAATTATTGGTTTATGTTGATTTCTGTCCCTTGTAGTTATATAATATAGAAAATAATTCCAATTAAGGGGGTACACTATGAACGAAACGTTAGCCGTCCTTTTGGTCGAGGATGATCCTGATGAGTGTGAAGCCTTCACTCAATATACTGCTTCCGTCAGCGATATTAAATTAATCGGTGTTACGAACAGCTCCGAGTCTGCCCTCCAATTTGTGAAGCATTATCTTCCGGATGCGGTTATCCTTGATTTGGAATTAAACAGGGGCGGCGGTAATGGACTTGTTTTTCTCAAAGAATTACGTGAACTTAATCTGACCAAGCAGCCATACATATTAATTACAACAAACAATGTAAGTGAAATCACCTATAAACAGGCCCGGGCCTTAGGTGCAGGCTTTATCATGTCCAAATATCAAAATGATTACAGTGTAAAAAATGTAATCGATTTTCTGCTGATTATGAAAGAAACTCTTCAGGTTACGGGCACTTCACGAAAAGTATCCGTTCCTTCCTCTGCAGCTGTACCGGATGGATTAAACTCAATTAATGTAAACAAACGAATTGACAGGGAATTGGATCTGATCGGAATCAGCCCTAAGGCAACCGGCAGAAAATACCTGGTAGATGCCATTCAGTTAATTATGAAACAGCATTCCTCACAGGTATGTGTGAATCTGGCTAAGAAATATGGAAAAACCGATGCCAGTATAGAGAGAGCCATGCAAAACGCAGTTAATAAAGCCTGGCGTACCTCAAGCATTGATGATCTGTGCCGTTATTATACGGCAAAAATCAGTTCCGATAAGGGGGTTCCCACCCTTATGGAGTTTATTTACTACTATGCCCATAAAATAAAAGAAGATCTTCCAATAACAGAAGAAACCCGCAGCCTTTAAGGTCGCGGGAGCTTCGCCTTCATACATATAAGAGGAAACGGTAAGTCGGTCCACTTGCCATGAAAATAACCGGGCGAGACTCGCACAGTTATCTTTTGTTTAGTTACGGAAACATTTGACTAGGAATTCAAAGAAAACATCCCACATAATCTCATCTCCTTTATTCATAATTTTATAATGCCATACTAGTACAATTGTAATTTTTTGGTAATTTGTTTTTGTAGTGTGTTTGTTTTTCTTTCTGTATATATTTATTAGAAAAAGTGGTGATGATACGATATGTTATCCAGTTTTATTAAATTCCTTGCTATTATCCTATGGGCATTGTATTCCTATGCTCGGATTCTTAATGTCAAATGTAATCTTACGAAAAGGGCAACTTTGGCCTTCTATAGTATTCTGCTCTCATGTTTAGCTGCTGCCCTTACTCATTATTATTATGTTGATTCCTCCGGTACTATCATATTAATATTAATCGCTCTCTCTTTTATATTAGCCTATAAGGTTTTTGCAACTGATATTCTGCTCTGCATCTCCGTCATCATTCTTTCCTATGGTGCATCTGTGGGAATCAAACTGGTTGCTAGTGTTATAACAGCTTTAATGAAGGTTGCCTTTCTCCATTTTCATCCCTCCGATGTTATCATGTATCTGATTTTATTTGCTATACACAGCATATTGACAGTTCTTATTTTTAGAATCAGAAGATTAAAGAACGGATTACCTTTCTTGCATAAAAGCAGTGCCCGATATATCGGAATCATTATAAGTGTTTTCATATTTTCATTCTATGACATTGCCAGTAATTCAAGATATTCGATTCCTGTCATTGGGGAGGCATTGCTTAAACTTGCTGTTTTTTCTCTGTTATTATTCTTTTGGACAAAGGGAAGCCTCTCCCTCCTATATCTTGAACGGCAGAAGACTAAGGAGTTGGAATATGCTTACTCCATTATCAAGGAGAAGGATGAGCTTATCCAGAAGCTCTTAGCTGACAATGAGAAAATGTCAAAAATCATTCACCGTGATAATAAGCTGATTCCCTCCCTGGATATTACTGTCCGGAGCATATTTACCGATGATATGAGCATCTGTCCCGACACAAAGGAGAAGAGCTATTCCCTATTGGTGAAGCTGAACGAGCTGGTAAAGGACCGTTCCGGGATGATCCTTGATTATAAGCCCGCTATGGTTACTCTTCCCAAGACAAAGCTGGTCCTGATTGATATGATGGCCGAGTACATGCTGCATAAGGCAGAAGGTAATGGGGCAGTGTTTCAGCTTGAAGTCTCGGGGGAGCTTTCCGATCTGTCCCCAACCTACATAAGCGAGAAAGACCTGTGTACTGCCTTTGCTGACCTTATTGAGAATGCCTTGATATCAGTTAGCTCTGCTGATGTTAAAAATATATTAGTTCAAATAGGCTTTTATGACGGATTTCAGACCTTAAGCGTCAGCGACAGCGGAATCCCCTTCGATGCCAATATTCTCTATACTCTTGGTAAAAAACAAAAAACCACCCATGCAGATATGGGTGGAAGCGGTATCGGTATCATATCATTATTTGAACTCAATAAAAAATCAAAGGCAAGCTTTGTTCTGACGGAATATTCACCGGATACGGAGTTCTATACGAAAAAGGTTTCAATTATCTTTGACAGCAGGAATGAATATCGTATTCATTCCTACCGCAGCGATCTCCTGAAGAAGAACTGCAACAGATCTGATATTATCTTTCTATAATTTACATAATTTACTTTTGCAACCAAAATGACATATGTATCGTCTAACATTAAGATAAGGCAAATGTAATAATCAAAAGAAAGGAGTATGAGGATAATGTCCATACTATTTCATAACGAAAAGAAAAGAACGATTAACATACTAACGATACTGATCCTCTTTGCTGCAGTGCTTCTGTTCCTGCCAAAGACAGCCCTGGCTGCAGAGAATCAAACAATTTACTCGAATGATATCTACCAATACGTCATAACTGACGGAGATAAAAAGGAGGTCTCACTCATTGGCTTCACCGCAAAGGAAGCCAGGGCGGAGTTACTCATCCCCGGTAAGGTGACCCTGCAGGGGCAGGAGTATACGATAACTAAAGTTGATATCCGCTGGGACTATTATGAGAACACCGATTACAAGAACTTCTATAACGGAGTTGAGAAGCTGACCTTTGCTGATGGTTTTCAGGGTACGGTGGAAAATCCCATGTTTGCATTTCCTAAGGTCAGAATCATGGAATTCTTAGGAACCATTGCACCGCAAAAGGTAAAGGTGAGTTTATCAAACCGCAGCCAGACTCCGGATATCACCTACATCGTTCCTCAGGGTACGGAAAACACCTATAGTAAGGTAATTGAGGCTGTCATCTCCTATTATAACGGCAGCGATCTGTATGAAATGGATATTCCCGTGAATCCGACAATCATTGCCAAGGGAACAGATAAAGCTGAAAACGGGATCTTCTCCAAGGATGGGTTACTTTATCAGGTTATCACTTCTGCGAAAAACGGTACAGGTAAGGTTCAGCTGATTGGTATAACAAGTGAACGGAAGTATTCCTATCTTAATTTGCCGTCAACACTTACGAACAACGGTTATACCTATCAGTTAACTAAGCTCTGTAAGTTCAGCCTGGTTCACATCGGTGCTGCCGTAATCGTAATTCCGGACACTGTTACTGAGATGGAATCCTCTATATTTGATCAGCAGGTGGAGCTGTTATTCTTATCTAAGAATTGCAAGATCCTGCCTAAAAACATGATCACCGATGAGAATGACGACAGCAGCCTTCGATTTGTCTATGTTCCCGAAGGGGTTACCACTATTTCCGATCAGGCCTTTAATGACCGGATGAAGAACGAGGGTAGTATTATTCTTCCGACCACGATTAAGTCCTTAGGCAAACAATCCCTGTATAGCTTTAAGTTAGTAACCTTTTTAAATAAGAAGCCGATTGATAAGATCTCCGGGGCAATTAAGAGCGGAACCACCGTGAAGGTGAATACCTCCTCCAAGTCAGCTTATCAGAAAGCCCTCGGCAGTAAGATCTCTGTTGTATCTGCCAAGAATGTGGTTAAAGCTACAAAGCTTACCGTGAATCGTTCCAGCCTGACCCTGAATACCGCACAGACTTCTACGTTAAAGGGTACACTTACCAAAGGCTCAAATGAAACTGTATTCTGGCTTTCCAGTGATACCCGTATCTTTGATGTATCCTCCAAGGGTGTGATAAGCCCTAAAAAGGCCGGTATTGCTTATGCCATCGCATATACCAGAACCTCCGGTCTGTACAAGGCAATTAAGGTAACTGTTACCGATAAGCTGATAACGGATGGGATCTATACGTATCGTGTTACCGATGCTGCCCGTAGAACGGTAAGCTTATGCAAGATCAAGCCTACTGCCACTACGAAGAAGATTAGCATTCCCGAAACCATTAACTATAACGGCAAAGCTTATACAGTTACCGGAGTAATCGCTGACCCTGATGATACAAGTAAGCCCTTAATCGATGCAAGCTATAAAGATAATAAGATAGAGACAATCAGCTTCCCGAAGACCATCACCGGAGCTGTCGGCTATCTGGGTGAGCTAAAACTTATTAAGAGTATCACGTTCCAGGGTAAGACAGCACCGACATCCATTGAAAACTGGTATACCGACGGTGGGCTGCTAGCCTTCAAAGCAACCATTTATGTTCCAAAGGGCAGTGTAGCCTCCTATACCTCCGCTCTCTGGTTAAGTGCGGAGGAGAGTATGTACTCCTTCCTTCATTATGGCTCCAGGATGGATTATAATATCGTTGAGATAGGCAGTGATCAACCCCAGCGATTTGTGAAAGACGGCATCCTATATACGGTGATTAAGAAGGCCGGATCCAGCAAGGGTGAGGTTGCCGTGAAAGGTGCGGATGTCACCCTGACTAAAATAACGATTAAGGATACTGTTACCTATGGGAAATATACGTATAAAGTAATCAGGATTAACAAGGGTGCTCTGGATCAAAGTAAGGCGATAGAGATCTCAATCAGTGATTCGATTAAAATTTTAAAATAGGCTATTGAAAATAGGCCTATAAGCTGTACCGATTGAATTATGATAGAAACACAATGTCTACAAGTCCTTGAAATATTACCCACCAAATGTATAAAGGCGGTACTTCCCTTAATCAAGGAAGTACCGTCTTTTACTTTAATATATTAACCTTTTGTTATCTATCTCTATTTTATCATACTAAACTTAATATTCCTCTGTTTTGCATACTTTTCTGCATAAGAGCCTTTGTTACCGTATATTGTTAAGCCGGTACAGCCATTGAAGGTCTCATTACCAATACTCGTAACACTTTTCGGTATGATGATTTTCTTTAAATTCTTGCAGTTTGCGAATGCATATTCTCCAATTTCAGTCACCGTATTTGGAATGTTTATATCCGATATTCCTGATAAGTTAAAGGCCATAATTCCAATAGAAGTAACGCCGTTAGGAATTGATAATTCTTCTAGCGAAGTGCATGACCAAAACAGACTTTGCGAAATTTCTTTAATCTTTTTAGGTAAGATAACACTTTTTAAGCTCGTACAGTCAGAAAAAACATCATCAGGTAAGCTCTTAATATTATCCGGGAGCACGATGTTTTCTATACTACTGCAGCCCGAAAATGCTGATTGACCAATATCCTCCATGGTATCCGGCAAATTAATTTTAGTTAAGCCAGAGCAGCCTAAAAATGCACATGAATCTATTGATGTCAGCCCTTCAGGCAAGGTAATCTCCTTTAGAGAAGGGCAATCCATAAAGGTTCTGACCTCAATCTTTTTTATTCCCTTTGGTAATACTACTTTTTCTAAACTATCGCAGTCTTCAAAAGCATTAGGGAAAATTCGGGTTATACTATCCGGTACGATCATTTCCTTTAATTTCTTACAATTCATAAATGCCCCACCACCAATTGAGACAACAGAATTAGGAATTACTACTGACTCCAAGGTGTTACAGGACATAAATGCCTCTCCGGCTATATTAACTACAGTGCTTGGAATAATAACATTGGGATCGTCACCATAATACTTTTGAAGGTAACCATACCCAATCAGCCAATCATCCTGTGAAGACATATCTTTATCTCTGAACCTTTCTCTATTCGCCTTATACCAACGAGCAAAGGCTTCAAAAAAGTCCTCAGAAAGCTCAGCCTTAATAATGGCTGCTATCTCCTCCATAGGTGGCTCCACTTGATAGGATATCTGCTCCGTTACTTTCTTATGTAATCTCCGATACGCATCCGCTCCATATTCCTCCATAATAAAATGTGTCATCCGGAAGCCTAACTGATATCTACTTGAGCCTGCAGCATACCGGATAAATAGATCCTCCATAGTATCTTCCGCAATGATATTTATATAATTCTTCAACTCATCATAGCTATCATATGTGCACCCAAACTTTGTATCCTTTTCAATAATGCGAGCGGTATAATAGGTAGTAAAACCCTCACATAGCACACTCCCCATGTTGGAACCATTTCTAAGCCAGGCAATATGCAGCAGCTCATGAATAATGATATCCACTTTTCCATCCAGCAGTTTAATATGCTGAGGATATAATAAAACGCCACTCAGCCCTTTTGCACATGCTTGAACCAATTGGTCGTGTTTCGCAACAACTATTCCGACCTTTTCGTGGCTTGGATCGATTTTCTTCAGCTCTTCTGCGTTGTCGAAATAAGTATCCAACTCATAGTTCATTCCAGATAAATATCTATATTTATCGTCATCTCTATGCTTCACATAAAACTTATATCCTGTCTCCGTCTCAACTAGATCCATAATATAATTAATGAGTTCGATAACATTCACCGGAACTTCAACGCCTTTATCCAAATATAGAATAAACCTTGTAGTTTCAATATACTCTTCTTTCTTAGTTGTATAATAAGTACCTGTTTCCTTACTGAGATCAAGCCCTGACAAATATATAGCATTTTCAGAACCCTCCGGTGGCTGATAGGGTGCCTTAACCGTAACTGGAACCGTCCATGTTCTTCCGGTGACTGATTCCTCTAGACTTATACCGGTTTGACCGGCCTTCTTAGTTGTTAAGACTCCAGAGGATTTATCGATGGATGCCACTTTGCTGTTTGAAGACGACCAGGTTAAGGATGATTCCCTGATGCCGTAAGCCTTATACTTAAACTGGAAGGTAGAACCAAGCTCGATTTCAAAAATCTTGTCAGTAATCTCAAAATAGGGCTCTTTAATTGTCACCTTAATTTGAGAGGCATAAGTCTTGCCTCCCTGCCTTATGGTGGCCGTAACAGTTGTTTTGCCCACTTTCACTGGTTTTATAAGACCTTTTGAAGAAACGGTGGCTACTTCCGGTCTGCTGGATTTATAGGTTACTATAGCTTTCTTAGATAAATTAGTAAATTGAACTGTATAATTCTGATAATCTGTATATAGTATCTTCTCTGTAATCGTTGCAGCAGGTTTAGTATTTGACTGTGCCGCATGCACCGAAGCCATTGGTGACAAGCTTTGTACAATAATAGAAATACCGATAAGCATTGCAGTTAATATAAGTCTCAGTTTTCTACATGGATTCATAGAAATCCTCCTATATATAATTTTTATTGACAAATTCTCTATATAACAAGAACTGTTTTTTGTCATTTTATGTATTATACCAAAGATTGGATATACCGTCTATAAGAATGTTGGAAATGCGTTCCATGTATATACAGAAAAAACCTTTTTGGATCATAATAATCTGCAAAATAAAAGACCAGACGAATCTTTTGTCTGGTCTTTACACATGGTTTTTTCCTTGTGTCAAGATTACTCACAAATTCCCTCCGGCAATTTCGAGCTGCATTCCGAATAGCTCATTCCTCCGTCAGCCAGGTTACTGCACTCTCTTCCTCCTCAAATATCCTGAAGACATTCCCTCTGTTCATCTCCAGCATCAGATCCTCGAACTTGCCCTGGATCTTCTGCCGTTCCGATAAGATAACCGCTGCTTTAATTTTATAATTTATGAATTTCTGTATGACTTCACCTGCAAAGCCGGTCCTGAGACGGAAGAATTCCTCTGATATCGCTTCCGAATCGAGCAGAATTCGATTCGTTCCCACTTCCCAGCATACTGGGATCAGATCCATTAATTCGTTCAGGGACATAGGAGAATTCGTTTCTGCGGAACAGTATATATAGCTGTTATTATTCTTTTCTATTAACTTATAAATCATTTTCCCCACCTTTGTGATTCACGATTTCCTCCCGGACCTTATTCACCCAGCTAAGTTCACTTTCACAGGAAGCGATCATATTATCATAGATCAATTCCCATAGCTTCTCTTCCCTTAAGGTGCGATCTGGAGAAAAAGGCTTTCTTCTTTTTATCTCCTGCAATGTGATCAGCTGCAGCTTGATTTCATCCTCATAGCCGGATATTAATTGTTCCAGTTCCTCCTCCGTCAGACGATCTGCCCAGGCCAGCTGGATCAGAAACTGGTTTTTATGTTCCGGAAGCTCCGGAGAACGGAGTACCCATTTCCTTAATTCGGTCAGACCCGGCTCTGTTATGGTGTAGATCTTCTTGGAGGGCAGGCTCTCCTGATGCTGAACCTCATTCGTCACAAGTCCACGGTCCAGAAGCTCCACCAGGGACTTGTAAATTTGGTTGTTATTCCCTGACCAGTACAGGAAGGGAAGCTGCTGGATAATCTTCTTCAGATCATAACCGGTCACGGACCGGCAGCTCAATATTCCGAGTATTGCATAATCTATTGTCATGGGTTGCCTCCTTTAATTATCTGTATTAACCTATGTTACTTATAACCTATATAGTAGGTTAACTATAACATAGGTTATCTGAAACGTCAATCCCTGATAATATATAATTAGAAGAGTTAGAAAAATCATTATATTAACTCATATGCTTGGTGTTATTGCTATTCATAAATAAAAAAGGCATCCTGTGTTTCTCATCCATATTACATATGAGAAGCATGAGATGCCTTTATATCTTAGTTACTTTACTTTTAATGTATAGTAGCCGGAGCTTGTATTATCATACTTATAGATCTTAATATAGAAGGTTCCTTTTGTCCATTTGCCGCTCGACTTCAGTACCAGATCCTCGTCACCCTCATAAATCGTATGGCTGCCATACCAGAGTGTCTTACCTTTACTGTCCAGTATCTCAACTTTAAGCTTTCCATCCAGTTTAGAACCCACGGTGATTACAATACTCTTGCTACTGGTCAGCTTGAAGCTGTACCAATCAACATTTGAGGTCTTCTCAGTGGCTGTACATATGCCCTTTATAGCAGATCCGCCGAGCTTGAGTGCTTTCGCCTTATCCTTCTTCGTACCTGCGGAATCCTTGACTTCACTGAAGCTGTACATGATGCCGTATATTTTACGGCTGGTATCAACCTTGACATAATAGGTTCCCTTAGCTACCGCATAGGATTTCTCAACATCACCATATTCACCATCATCGTTTTGGGTAGCATAGACACTGGTTGCAGTTGATAAGGCTTTCTTATCCTTATTTAACAGCTGAACCTTTCCGCTGAACCCATATTCATTATCTGTGCCTAAGGTCAATGTAAGCAAACCGGCAGTATCTACCACAATTTTATAAGTGACATCGGGACACTCATAATCCTGGTACGAGAATATAACCTCATCCTTCGTTAACTCCTGGTCCTCTCCGCTTAATAAACGCAGCTGCAATAAGAACGAGATTGTTCCGGTATCCCTCTTCTTTGATGCCTCAAACTTAAAATAATAGGTACCTGCTTCATCGATGATGAAATCCTGTGTATCTGTTACATCACCGCTGAATAAGTTGGCTGAATAGCCTACCTTCTCCGTACAGGCTTCATCCTTAAACAGGGTGGCTGAGAGACTGTAATAATTCGTGTCCTGCTCACCCATCGTAAGATATAGGCCGCCCTTATCACTTAATTCAATGGGCATAATGATAGTTTCCTCTTCATCAGGAAAGTTTATCTCATAGTAGCCCTCTTCTTTTGCGGCATCCTCTTCAGCCTTAACCAGATTTGGTTGCAATGCTGTAGCAGCTACGCTTTCCGCGGCATCTCCGGCATATTTAAAAATTTCTGCCTTTGCGACAGAACCCGGTATTAATGTTATCATCAGCATCATTGTCATAAGTGCAGCAATAATCTTCTTCATAATGTCCCCCTTCGGTAATAGAATCTGGTATTTTATAGTACTAATGTCATATTATGTAATAATAAAATATATTTAACAATTTGTCAACCATTGTGCAGAAATTGGTAAATAGTTAATTCTTACTTTTAATAATTATAATCAATTTATCGGATAGGAAAAGAAGGTACCGGCCTAGATGCGCCGGTACCTTCTCATTTGTAGTCTTCCTATGAAATTGTGATGAAAGGAATACTTTACTTCTCTTCTTAAGTTGCTTATTCACTTCTGAGTGCAACGACCGGATCCTTCTTAGCGGCAATCCTCGAAGGGATCAGCCCGGCAATAAAGGTCAGGAACATACTGATAATTACCAGGATAACACCTCCAGCAGCCGGTAAAGCTGCCAGACCGCTGATATCGGTGATGGACTTGATGATCGCGTTAATTGGGATACATAGCAACAGGGTGATACCGATGCCGATTGCTCCGGCTACAAAGCCCACGATCAAGGTCTCAGCGTTAAATACGCGGGAGATATCCTTCTTCGAAGCACCGATCGCACGTAGGATACCGATTTCCTTCGTTCTCTCCAGTACAGAGATATAGGTGATAATTCCGATCATGATGGAGGATACCACTAAGGAGATTGCCACGAACGCGATCAGAATATAACTGATGGCATTAATGATTGTCTTAACCGAGGACATCATTAGTCCTACATAATCCGTATACTGGATATTATTCTCCTCGGAGACTCCTTCATTGTATTCCGCAATAATATCCGTGACTTTGTCCTTCGCTGCGAAGTCCTTAGCATAAATATTAATCAGAGAAGGATTATTCGGGTCGGAAACTCCCAGGATAGTCAGATTCTCATCATAGGTTGCATTGGTGCTTTCCTTGCCCATGGCTGAAGCAAACATCGCGGCTATAGCATCATCACCCATTCCTCCATCCTTCAGCTGTTTGATCGTAGCTGAATACTGTGCCTGCTGTTCTGCGGGAAGGGTAGTGATATAAGCGTTCAGCATCTCCATCGTAAGCTCTGCTGCTTGCTTATCCTCTTCGGTCGGGAAGGGGATGCCTGTAAATACATCGATGTCCGGATGTGCCAGCTGTTCCATAACGATTTCACTTTCATTCACCTTATTGATCAGGTAGGTCATCAGGTCAGCCGTATATCCGATAGACCCATAGGAGGGGTTCGCTACGCTCTCCTCGGAGGGTCTGAGGATACCGACCACTTTAATATCCATCGCCTTCTCAATCAGGGCCTTCATGTAATCATCATCTTCCGAACGGTCTCTCCAACCCGTATCGTTCTTCTCGAAGAAATCGGAATTCATTAACAGCTTGAAGGTTAACGAGGTCAGTTCTTCATAAGTGTAGGACGATTGCTCGGTGGCAATCTCCTTCCCTGACATCACATCCGCCATGATTTTCTTCAACTGGCTTTGGTCCAACAGACCAAGGGAATACAGTGTATAATCGCTGATTTCATTATTCTCATCCACAATCAGGACTACCTCATCGAAGTTTTCCGGCATGTGGCCATAGATAACATCATATTGCTTCTCCAGCAGCTCCTTGTTATCCAGCATCTGCATCCAGACATCCGTATTTGTCATAGGGGAGGAGGCATAAGGATTATTTTCCAAACCGCCTTCCGGCCTGCCGTAGCCCATCTGATCCATCACCACACTGGGATTTACCTGGACGATCCCTTTAGAGGTATCGGGCTTATATATATTCAACGGAGTACTATAGGAGTACTGAATATCACTGACATATTCAGATATTCCACTCTCCTCACTATCAATAAATGCTTTGAAGGCTTCCATGTTATTGATGGTAACCTCCTGGACCATCGTATTCAGCATATTCCCCATGATATCATTGGAATACACCTTATCCCTGTCATGCTCTGAAGTCTTTTTATTTGTATCCATCATCGTTGTGATCAGGGAACCGTAATCCACGGACATGTGCTCAATGGATAGCGGATAACTGGATAAGGTATCCTCCTGAACGCTGTCAATATAATCCTGAACTCCATTGGACAGGGACAGGATCAGCGCGATGCCGATGATACCGATGGAACCGGCAAAGGAGGTCATAAAGGTTCTGGTTTTCTTCGTCATCAGGTTATTCAGAGACAGGGATAATGCGGTAAGGAAGGACATCGAAGTCTTCTTCCTTCTGCCCCTCTTCCTGCTCTTCTTCTGAGAGGATACCGTTGTCTCGGTATGGAAGGGATTCGTATCATCTATTACCCTACCATCCAATAATTTTATGATACGGGTAGAGTAATTCTCGGCAATATCAGGGTTATGCGTTACCATAATAACCAGGCGGTCCTTGGCGATCTCCCGCAATATCTCCATAATCTGAATACTGGTTACGGAATCCAGTGCACCGGTAGGCTCATCCGCCAGCAGAATTTCAGGGTTGTTAACAAGGGCGCGGGCAATCGCCACACGCTGCATCTGTCCACCGGACAGCTGATTTGGTTTCTTATGTATCTGGTCGCCCAGACCCACCTTCTCCAGCGCCTCGATTGCTCTTTTCTTACGTTCGGATTTGGAAACACCGGACAGGGTCAATGCCAGCTCAACATTGGAGAGAACCGTCTGATGGGTAATCAGGTTATAGCTTTGGAATACAAAGCCGATCGAACGGTTACGGTATACGTCCCAGTCCCTGTCAGTAAAATCCTTTGTGGACTTTTCGCTAATCATAAGGTCGCCGCTGGTATAGCTGTCCAGACCTCCGATGAGGTTCAGCAGCGTTGTCTTACCACAGCCGGATGGTCCAAGTATGGATACAAATTCATTTTTACGGAATTCGATATCGACCCCCTGCAACGCTGTTACCTTGGAATCCCCGGTTGGGTATTCCTTTACGATGTTAATAAGTTTAAGCATTTATTTAAAATCTCCTTTCGATCTGTAACTACAATTAGGTAATTGCGAAACATTTAGATGCTTATATTGTGCATGCAGCAGATATATGTTCTGTGCTTCCTTATTTAACCAGACTATCATATCATAGCTCTATCTGTCATTATAGTCAAATTAAGTTTTCCCGTATTTTATTAAAATTAAATAAATATAATGTACTGTTACAATCACTTTGTTCTGTGCGATTATGTGAGATACCGTAGCATGGTGTCGTGGAGGTTAGTATGAAAAAAGTTATCATCAAAGCCATTATTGTATGTTTCCTGGTGCTGTTTCTGCCCTTTGTCCTAACGCTCCTGCTAACCAATAAATCAAACCGCATTTATTCCATGGAAGCTATGGATTTCCATGTTTATTATGAAAAAGGCAGTACAAAACAACCTTTGGAATTTGATCAATATCTGATCGGTGTTGTAGCTGCGAACATGCCTGCCGGTTATGAGATTGAGGCGCTAAAGGCTCAGGCTGTCATTGCCCGTACCTACGCCCTTTATAATATCTCCCTGTTGAAAAAGGATAACCCAGGAAAGCAGAACTTCACCACCTCAGAGCTGGGACTCGCCTATATCAGCCTGGAGGAGATGAAACAGTACTGGGGCAGCGAGGACTACCTTACCTATTTTACGAAGCTGGAGAACTCTGTGTTTGGGACGAAGGATGAGGTTCTTGTATATGACAATGAGTTAATTCTTCCTGTGTTCTTCGATACCGGATCCGGATATACCAGGAACGCCTCAGAAGCTTGGGGTGTGGATATCCCCTATCTGGTCAGCGTTCAGAGCAAGCAGGATGTCACCTCGATTAACTACTTGAAAATCAAGGAGCTCCCGGTATCCGATCTGATCGAAGCCCTGAAGAAGCAGTATCCGGATATTGCGCTCTCAGAGGAAACCTTCTTTCAGGAGGTTAAGGTTAGTGAACGTGACAGTACCGGCTATGTCACTAAAATAGACCTTGGCAGCCTGACCGTCTCCGGTGAGGAATATGCCAAGGTCCTTGGATTAAATTCTAATAACTTCTATCTTGAGGATTATAACGGTAAGGTCCGGATTATCTGTACCGGCGTCGGTCATGGCGTGGGCTTGAGCCAATACGGAGCGAATGCTATGGCCGGGGAGGGCTATCCTTATCAGGAAATCCTCACCCATTACTATACCGGAGTTAAGCTGCTCAATATTAAGAAATAAAAAATCTCAATATTACTCTGCTATCTGTTACTTTTTTTGGCTAGGAGGAAGAATTCTTCCAGATGCAGCTTGAGTCTGCCCGTTTCTGACCGGTGTTTATCCAGAAGCCCTTGATGGAAAATCTCTGCCTTACGGAACTCCGATTCTGAAATTTCCGCCTCAGCGTACCGGTACTTCATGAACACTTCCGCAACATCACGGAACATTACTCTGTCATAATGATAAATATCCCTTATTCTGTCCGATAATGTGAGGATTGTATCCTGTGCTCCCAGGGTATAACCCTCTCTTTTTAGCATCGCCAGAATTCTAAGGAATAATAGGTACATTTTCCTGCTGTAATCTGCCTTCTTGAAGCTCTTCCGGTATTTCAGCCTTAGCACTATATCATAGATCAGGAGCAGCAGAAGAACCGTAACGACAGTTATGCTTAGAATAATTCCTCCGATCATTGTATTCGGAAGCTTCTCCTCTCTGACAAAACCCAATGGATTTGTCATAAGCTCCTGTGGCATGATCGGTATCGGTATATTCATCGACCCATTGCTCGTGGAATCATTATTCTTAATATACTCCGGCCACTGAGTATAACGGTAATCATAAAACGGCGGTGTGGCTTCAAACGGAATCCATCCGACTCCTTCGATATAGGCTTCTGCCCAGGAATGCGCCTTTCTGTGCCTAACCTGATAGTCGAATTTCTCCTTATCCGAGTTGTCCACGAGGAAGCCTTCCACATATCGGGTCGGAACGCCCGCACATCTTCCGAGTATTGCCATGGCAGAGGCAAAGGAAGTACAATAACCCTGCTTATTCTCAAACAGAAAATAATCTACAAAATCTGCTCCCTCGGGCAGTTCCCCCGGGGTAACACTATACGTATAGGTCTTCAGGTATTCCTCAATCGCCTTTAGTTTATCATAGGTTGTCTCTGCATCTTTGGTGATAGCATAAGCCAGCTCCTTCACTCTGCCCGGGAGTTCCTCCGGAAGCGTAGTGTAGAACTTCTCAATATTTTTAGCCCTGTTTTTCAGGTCATAATAAAGAAATGGTACGTTACGGAATTTCTCTGCACTGGAGAGATAGAAATATTCACTTTCTACGGCACCCAGCATATCCGGATCGTAAAGATCGGAATCATAGGAAAACTGATCCGCATCCCTAAGCATCTGCTGAAAATCCTCTCCCTTCAGGTTCAGCTCATAGAAAACTGATGCATAAGAAGTTCCTTCTCCGACAGCTTTTGGGAAGATAATGTTAGACAACTCATCTAACGGATTTTTTGTATCGCCGTGAATATTGTACATGCTGCTCTTAAGCGGATAGAAAAAGGTCTTGGTTTTTATTTTCTCATACTTAACCTTCATATTCCTTTGCTGAACAAACCGGTGATCCTCCAAGGTTTTTAAGTCCACCCTCGAAAGCCCTAAAAGTAATTCGTAATAATCCAGAAGATATTCCTTCTTCTCCGGAATACTGCCCTCTTTGCTTTTCCTCCAGCTGCTACCGGTATAGAGGTCGCTCACGGAGCCGATGAGGTATAGTGGGCTATCACTGTTAAAGCCGCTAACGGTCAGTGCGATCTTATCGTTATTTCTTAATGCTCCTGCTCCGAGTTTTGCCTCCTCTTCCTCCGAATAACCGGTCATCGCAAGTGAGAATTCAGCCGTTCCCTTACCCCGGAAAAACTCCCATTCTGTAATCATATGTTCTATCCTATCCTTCATCGTGAAGTAGATATTCTTAACCGCCTTCCACTGAATCGGCTCCGGTTTTGAGGGCATCCAGACAGAGATGACGGCCAGCAGCAGACAGATCGGTGCCAGATACAGGATTCCTCCTTTTTTATCCGGTCTACCTGCTTTCCTGTTATTAAGCTTTCCTACCTGTTCCACCAGGTTGGAAAGCATATAGAAGATGCCTACTCCCACTACGACCTTGTGCAGCTCCACCTTCTGTAGGCTAAAGATAATCAGTGCCCCGAAGATAGCAAAGGATAAAAGAATTTTTACAATTTCCTTCTTTATCAGAAGATAAAACAGAATAATTCCGGCCGCACCGATGCCAAGAACCAGAACATGAGCATAGGAGATATCATACAGCTCCTTCGAACCGTCATAGATCCAAATCCAGTGTCCTAAGCCACCGATCCTTTTGAACGGATTGATTTGTAGGATCCAGAATAGGAGCCCTGCTGCCAGGAACAGACTGGTTATGATCAGGTAGGTTACTGGATTCCTGCGGTTAAGGTCAAACAGATAGACAAGCACAGCAGGGATCAGGGAGAAGAGAGCACAGACTAACACATGTGCCCGCAGATGAAAGTATTGATTAATGGCGATTGTAAGTGCCCAAGCCAAAGCCATACTTAAGATTGTATGGTAGATCCGGTACATCTTATCCCTATCCTTAAACATGTTTAGCCTCCCACTATTGATACCATAATTAATAAAATCCGGCTAACTTCCTGTTATATCGCTTCTGCCGATAGGATTGCTCCGAGCTCATCCTCGGACATAATCTGATAAAGCTCTGCACCCGATATGCGGAAACTGCTGATCATCTCCTTTGTCCCTTCAGAGATATCATCACTGACGAACAGGATACAGAGGCGGTTGCCCCCTGCAAGCACCTGAAGAGCTGCCAGATATAACTCTTTGGTTAACAAGTGAGTGGCTGCCACATAGAAAAGCCCCTCATCACAGCGCAGCAGTCTCTCCCTGATCAGATCGCTGACCGGTATTGCCGCATGAAAATTTATGGTAACACAGGCTTTATAAAATGCATTGAATTCCTCCTTCGTAGCGATGGAAGCCTTCTTCTTACCACCCATATCATAGATGATCTGGGAGGGTGTTCCCCTGAGGGAATAGAAATTGGCGATTGCCAGAATACTCTCAATGATTTTATCCTCTACAATGACAACCTGAAGCTCGTTCTCCTTAATTTTCATCAGATCCATGAACAGGACAATCTCTGTCTTGGGCTTATGCTGATATTTTCTGCTTAGAAGCTCATTCATTTTAGCAGATGCCTTCCAGTGGATCCTCTTTCTGTTGTCTCCGGGATAGTATTTCCGGATCTCCGTATCGAGCTCTTCCTCGGTGAAATTACTGTTACGGATCGGATTCTTAACATCCACCTGTGGCGGTGCAATCCCAAGCTGTTCTAAGGGCACGACTCTGGGGAGTACGACTGCCTTCAGTTTGGATCCGAGGGGATAAGTAATCTTAAACAGATATAAAAGATCCGTTATTTCCACGGAGTCCACACCTACATAATACTCTCCACGATAATTGCATTTGATCTTAGTCGTCATCTTCTCGCTTTCTGCAGGAAGGAGGCTATATTCTGTACTCTGGGAGGTGTCCTCTATTTTGGATTTATCTGTAAGAAAGTTGACCTTCACATTATTGAAGGTAATATAATCTTCATTGGCAATGATGAAGGAATACTCTGTCCAATCTCCCTTTACAACCAGATAGTTCCCCATTGACTGATAGATCTTAAAGCGGAAATATACATAGAGTGTGTAGAGAAAAGATATGATCGGAAGGAATATGCACAGATAAAAAAGCGCATAGGAAATATTTCCTCCGTAATATGAGGCAAATACCCCGCTGCCTATGATGGCAAGAGCACAGATCAGACGATTTATCTTCATATGGTTTCATCCTTGCTTAATAGGTTTAGGCCGCCTTACCGGCGGACTGCATTGTCAACTATGCGTTTAATACAGGTACAGGGATTCTGGTGAGGATTGCCTTCAGCACCTTCTCGACCTTTGTCTGAGCCAATCTGGCTTCGGGAGACAGAATAATTCTATGTGCAAGGACCGGAATAACCAGCTTTAATATATCATCCGGTATACAATAATTTCTTCCCTGAAGGTAGGCCTGTGCCTGAGAAGCACGCAGCAGTGCGAGTGTTGCTCTCGGACTTGCACCCAGAGAAATATTACTGTCCTTTCTGGTCTCCTGAATGATCTTCGTGATAAAGGTAACCAGGTCCTGATTCACCTTCACCTTCTCCACTTCCTTCTGCATCTCCACCACAGTGTCCCCATCCACTACCGGTTCCAGCTTCATGGTCAGCTGATTGTTTAAGAAACGGTCTGCCATCTTCTTCTCATCTCCGGCTTGGGGATAACCGATGGATATTTTCATCATAAAGCGGTCCAGCTGGGCTTCCGGCAGATTATAGGTGCCTAGATAATCAATCGGATTCTGTGTTGCTATTACCATGAAGGGCTTAGACAGAGGATAGGTAACTCCGTCCACGGTAACTTGCTTTTCTTCCATTGCCTCAAGTAAGCTTGCCTGGGTCTTCGGTGAGGTACGGTTGATTTCATCAGCAAGGATAATATTATTCATGATTGCACCCTTGGAATACTCAAAGCTGCCCGACTGCATATTATAGATTGACAGTCCGGTCACATCGCTGGGCAGGGTATCCGGGGTAAACTGGATCCTGGTAAATCCACAATGGATGGTCTGTGCAATTGTCTTTGCCAGGGTGGTTTTTCCAACACCGGGCACATCCTCCAGAAGCAGATGCCCACCGCCAAGGAGTGCAATCAATGTGTATTCGATTACTTCCCTTTTTCCAACGATGATCTGTTCCATGTTATGTATCATTTCAGCAATTCTCTTTTGATTATCCAATCGTTTCACCTTCTCTTTCCATTATTCTAACCCTTTCCATTATTATACTTTTACCATAGATAATACACAAGGTAAGAATTACAGTACTTTTTGTAATAATTACATATAATGACTTATATTTTTATTGCCAGTTATATATTATTACTAAAAGAGATGAGCCTGCATGCCGGTTAGAACGTGCGCCCGCCTGGCGCACGTAGAAAAAAAACCTGGGACTAATCTTTACCTGTCCCAGGTTTCTTCAGTGCTTTATTCGTACCGGCTGATGAGTCCGGTTAATAATTTTACGGTGCTTTGGATCGCCAGTGTCTCAAACTCGGAGTAGGACATCTCTGCAGAATGATCTGCCTTATCAGAGATTGCTCTTATAATCAGAAAGGGAATCCTGTTTAGGAATGCCGCATGAGCAATCGCAGCCCCCTCCATCTCGGTACAATATCCGCCAAAGGTGGAGACCAGCCATTCCTTCTTCCTCTGATCCGAGATGAATTGATCACCGCTCACCACTCTTCCGGTATGGACACCGATTTCACTGATCCCTGTCCGGCAGATCTCCTCTGCCAGCCTGATGAGCTCCGGATCCGCCGGGAATATGGATTGCATCATTCTGGGAATGACTCCTGCTTCATAACCGAAGCCGGTTGCATCCATATCGTGCTGCAGTGCATCCGTGGAGAGAACGAGATCCGCAATATCAATTTCATTCCTTAGGGAACCTGCCACTCCCGTATTAATGACCGCATCGATTTGGAATACATCCACCAAAATCTGTGTGCAGATTGCCGCATTGACCTTGCCGATGCCGCTGTGCACCACTACTACCGGTTTATTATTCAAGCTTCCTTCATGAAACTCCATCCCTGCAATCTGCCGGATCTTTACCTCCTGCATCCTGCCCTTGATGATGTTAACCTCTTCCTCCATCGCTCCGATGATCCCTATCTTCCTCATTCCATACCTCCGGTTTTACTTGTCTGGTAAGTATTGTACCCCATCCATCTGTTAAATACAATCAGATAAATCCGGCACCGATGTTCCTCTTCATTATATGTAAATCTATAGCCGCCATTATATCTCATCGCTCTGATCTTCCTTCAGTTCTTTGTTACTTCCATCGGTATCGGCCTTACTCTGATAAATATGGGTGATGATAGTCTCCATCGGCATTTCCTTGATGGAGATGTCACTGAAGGAGCACTTCTCGGATAATCCGGCGATAAAATCAGTTATTGTAATGATCTCCAGGTCCACACTGACTGTAATATTAAGCTCCGATTCCTTCTCTACAATTTCAGCCCCCCGGATATCCAGGCTTTCTATAGGATGCAGCAGCGTCAGCTGGACAATCTTCTTAGCACCCAGAACCTTTCTTAGATTTTGAATGGAGTCATCAAAGACCTTCTCCCCATGGTTGATGATAACCACATTTCTGGCCAGCTGTTCCACATCCTCCAGGTCGTGTGTGGTTAGAATGAACGTGGTTCCACGCCGATTCATCTCTCTGATGAACTCCCTGATTCTCTGCTTTGCAATGACATCCAGACCTATGGTCGGTTCATCCAGGAATACCACCTTCGGCTGATGGAGCATGGCCATGATGAACTCACATTTCATCCGTTCGCCGAGAGACAGGACTCTGGTCGGCCTGGTGATAAAATCCTCTACATTAAAAAGCTTGGACATCAGGCCAAGACGTTCCTCATAATCCTTCTCCGATACCCCATAGATGGCCTTATTCAGGCGGAAGCTGTCCACCGGCGGAATATCCCAGACCAGTTGGGATTTCTGTCCGAATACGGCTCCAATCTGATGTACATAGGTTTTGCGGTTCTTGGTAGGGTTATAGCCCATGACTGAGATTTTCCCATCCGAAGGATACAGGGTCCCGGTCAGCATCTTAATCGTCGTGGATTTCCCTGCTCCGTTTGGTCCGAGGATACCGATAATATCCCCTTCCTCCACCGTAAAGGACACCTGATTGACAGCGATGACCGGAACCTTCTCCCGATGAAACAGGGTCTTGACACTGTCCTTGAAACCGCTTCCTCTTTTATAGGTTTCGTATCTTTTTGTTAAGTTTTCCACTGTAATTATATTTCCCATAGACTCCTCCCTGTCGCCTAATGACAGATTATATTTCTCTCCGCTGATCAATTGATAAGGTTACACAGAATTGTTGTTCTGCTCTTCTGTAACGGTCCGTCAGCCTTCCGATCAGGTAATCAGCCGCCGACTCCCTGATACAGCCGTACCATGGAGCGGTACAGAACGACTCCGACTGTCAGAAACAGAATACAGGGAATGACCATAAGGAACATCGTCAGCTTCCCTTCCCCTAATAATGCCGTCGCAGGAAAATACCCGATCATAGCTACCGGAACCACCAGCGAGGTCAGCATGACCACCGCCTTCGGAAAGATACTCTGCGGATATTTACCAAAGCTTCTGATACTGTCAAATATCTCAGGTATGCGGGAATTCCCCACCCATTTGAAAGAAGTAGCCGCCATCAGCAGAGCGATCCCCATCATAACGGACAGACCGATGAGGAATAAGGCCCCGAACTGCAGCCACATGAGCAGGGAAGGAGCGGCCACATGAAACAGCGCTACAAGGAAAATGGTAAATCCGCCAAGGAACAGCCCTACCGCAT
>JAEZJW010000227.1 GCA_023415595.1 Bacillota bacterium | reverse complement strand
TGCGTTTTTTACCTGGGTCTTTACAATCGTATTTCTTAAGCCGTTTACATTACAGTGAAATCTATTCATATTCTGTACCAGCCTTTCCAGGAAGAACTTCCTAAACTTCTGCATGAAATTGGTTACTCTCTTGAGGAAAGATCCTCAGGAATAGTTTTTGGTATGTGCCAGGATTTTATCATAAGAATTTAAGACTTATTTCATAATCATAAGATAAGTTATTTGCTTTTCCGGTTTCGCAGGTTATAATTGGGACATAAACGTACGGGAAGGGAAGGCATGGCAGATTGATGAAAAAGGTAATATTCGACCTGGACGGAACACTATATGAGACAGGCAGTGGTATACTGGAGGCTGTCAGGCAGACTTTGGCCTACTTTTCGCTTCCTCCCGTTCCGGAAGAAATCATCAAAAGCGGTATCGGGAAGAAGTTGGATGAATTTCTTCAAATGATACTGCCGGAACAGGTGGACCTTGAGACTGCGAGGACTGTTTTCCGCGACAGGGAGCATAGAGCAGTGAAGGAGCAGGGCAGATTGTTCCCCGGAATCAGGGAGTTGCTCCAGGAACTGATAGGTAGGGGGTTTTCACTCTATGTCTGCTCTAATGGAAGCGAGGAGTATATTAATCTCGTTCTTGACAGTATGGGAATCAGGAATTATTTCTCCGGTATCACCAGCAGTAAATTCCTGCCTTCCAAGGGGAAGGCACTGCTAGACATGGTTTCGGAGGGTGAGTTTGCGCTTGTTGTCGGTGACACCGCCATCGATTATAAGGGGGCCGTGGAGGCCGGACTTCCCTCCATAGCAGCTGTCTATGGCTATGGAAGAAGTGAGGATCATTGCATCGCTGTGCTTCAGGCAAAGTCGCCGAGTGAGGTACTGAGTAAGATTTTATTGGCAGAACTCTTCCATGAGATCACACAAAAGCTGATCCTGGACAAGAAATGCCGCATCATAGGGATTAACGGCGTGGACACCTCGGGGAAGACAAGGTTTACGGAGCTATACTCCAATTATCTAGATGCGATTAAAGTAAATAATCAGATTCTTCATATGGATGATTTCCATCATCCGGCTGCGATCAGATACCGGGGAAAGAATGAGGTGGAAGCCTACTATCAGAATGCCTTCAATTATGAACAGGTAATGGAAGAGATACTTCTGCCCTTTCATAAAGATGGAGTGCTGGATAGAGAGGTCGTATGTCTGGAGCTGGATACGGATCGTTATGAAGCTCACAGGAAGTTCCGATTAGATGAGACTGCTGTTCTTCTCATAGAAGGAGTTCTGTTATTCCGGGAGCCAATCCTGCCTTATCTGGAAGGTAAGATCTATCTTCATATCCCCTTTGAAGAGGTAATCAGAAGGGCAAGCTTAAGGGATGTACCCCGTTACGGGGAGGACTTCCTCCAAAAGTATCACAACAAATACATTCCGGTTCAGAGGCATTATCTGAAGGAGCACAATCCCATGGAGATTAGTGACATCGTAATAGACAACACTGACTACGATAATCCCAGACTGCTGTGACAGATAGTTATTTCCTTTTTATGAGGGCTTAAGTCCATCCGGAAACATTGATAATTTTCCCTTTTCTTTTTCGTCAAATTATTGTAAACTAATTTTATGGAATAACTAGCATAATTTAGCATAATAGGGGCTGGCTATGACAGAGTAGTTAGAAAATATCACGAACGGAGGAAAGATTATGTTTTGCAAAAAGTGTGGTACAAAATTATCGGAGGGGGATTTATTTTGTCTATCCTGCGGAACGAAGGTTTCCGATACGAATGAAAGTAAGGAGATGACCGGTGCGGGTCAGGGATTCGTTCATCCGATCCCTCAGCAGAGTGTACAGAATACCGGTGTACAAAGCTATAAACCGGAAGGATTACCGAAGGCTGTAGTTCGGTTTATCTGTGCGAATGCAGTATTGTTCATTGTTTACTTCCTTGGGTGGTTAAAGATAAAAGGGGATGTCGGAGAAGCGATTGACTTTTTGGGCTACAGCAGCAAAAATTCCATATCTCCCAGTCAGTTTTTCAGCTTGTTTTCTAAAGCAAAGGGCAGTTTTTTAGGCTCTGATATGCCGCCGCAGGCAAATATTCTTTACCTGCTGATTGTATTTCCTGCCGCTGCTGCCTTGGCAATCATATTTGTATTACTGAAAAAGAATGGATTAGCGAAGTTATGCACGATTGTGTCAGGAATTGTTACGCTGATCGTTGTAGCCGGAGCTTTTTTACTGACAGTAACCGGGGAGATAGGCGTTAGATATGGTGTATTTGTTGCCTTTGTAGCTGCCATTTATGCGTTTATAGCATCAGGCGGACTTAAGCTGGAATAATTCAAACGTACATAACTTTTGAAGTATAATTTTGAAATTTTGGGGTGTTACATTCTCGGTCAATATATTGGCGGGTCTGCAACACCTCTTTAATATTTCAACCAATTACATCGCTTCATGTCCTGCGAGGCCCAGATCCGGTTATCTGCCAGATTGGTGCGCGCCATATTAGGAAATGTTAAGGGAGAGAACAGATTATGGATTGCCCGGGACGAGCTTGGGTGATATAATATCTGTATATACTTAATTTCATAGCCATAAGGGGATATTATATGAATGTGGATCTGGAGTATTATAAAATCTTTTATCATGTTGTGAAAGCTGGAAGCTTCACAGGTGCCGGTGAGGAACTATGCATTTCTCAGCCGGCGGTAAGCCAGGCAATTAAGCTGCTGGAGTCAAGCTTGGGCAGCAGATTATTTATGCGGATCCCGAAGGGTGTGAAGCTGACCCCGGAAGGGGAAGTATTATTCTCCTATGTGCAGAGAGGCTATGAATATATTCTGATGGGAGAGGCACAATTTCATAAGATGCTGGATCTGGAGAATGGAGAGATCCGTATCGGTGCCAGCGATATGACCCTGCAGTTCTATCTGCTTCCCTATCTGGAGCAATTCCATGAGAAACATCCGGGCATCAAGGTGACGGTAACGAATGCGCCGACACCGGACACACTGGAATTCCTCTATGAGGGTAAGATCGATTTCGGTGTAGTCAGTGAACCCTTTGAAGCAAGACCGGAGATCAACTCTGTTCCGGTCAGAGAACTTCAAGATATTTTTGTCGCCGGCAGCAGATTTATTGAACTGAAGGAAAGAAGAATGGACTATAAGGAGCTGGAAGGGCTCCCGATTATATGCCTGGAGCATAATACAAGCTCCCGGAGGTTCATCGATGAATTCCTTGACAGGGAAGGAGTCGTCCTGAAACCGGAATTCGAACTGGCAATGAGTGATATCATCGTGAAATTTGCTGAGCGTAATCTTGGAATCGGCTGTGTCGTAGAGGATTTTGCGAAGGAATACCTGGAAGCAGGCAGACTGTTCCGGCTTAAGTTTCAGAAGGAGCTTCCGAAGAGGCATTTCTGCATTATTACAGGAAGCCTGAATCCGATCTCCTCCGCAGCGAAGGAACTGCTTCGGATGCTGGGAATGGAGATGCAGGAATAAGCTAAGAGTTATTTCATCGGAAGCTTTCATTAGATAACGGACATTAATATAAAGAAAATTTGACAAAAGGATATAAGTTTAAAGGATATAAGAACAAAAGATTAAAGAATAAAAGATATAATAGGAATGCAAAAGAATAAACATAAGGCGGATTAAGAGATGGAACTGATTAAAATTAAATATATGAATGAGGAAATCAAAAGATTAGAATATATTGACGGGAAATCGGATTGGATTGATTTACGGGCTGCAGAGCATGTTGTGATGAAAGCCGGAGAGTATCGGCTGATCAACCTGGGTGTGGCGATGCAGCTGCCCAAGGGATATGAAGCCCACATCATCCCAAGAAGCAGTACCTTCAAGAATTTTGGGATCATTCAGGCAAATCATATGGGATTGGTGGATGAGTCCTACGCCGGGCCCAATGATTGGTTCTATATGCCCGCGATAGCCTTACGCGATACTGAGATCCAGATAAATGACCGGATCTGTCAGTTCCGTATCGAAAAACATCAGCCTCAGCTTGTATTCGAAGAGGTTGAAGAACTTAATGCTCCTGACCGTGGTGGCATAGGAAGTACCGGTAAGAACTAAGGCTTTTGCCTGATATCTGCCACCAGTCCGATTCTGTAATTGACATTATATACCATTTCATTTACTATAGGGTATAATTATTATGAATATAGTACAGTGGGGTGGTGGGATAGTGAAACATATCATTAGAATAGTTTTTCTTGTATTTATAATGGCCTTCTCCTTTACGGGATGTGAGAAGGAGAAGGAAGCCGGCATCACAATCGAGGAACAGGTGCTTGTCGATCAGGACGGGATCACTATAACTTTGTTATCCTATGACAACCCCGGTGTACAGGAAGATGGTTTCTCCGGACCCGAAATTGTTTTTTCAGTAAGGAACAGCAGGGAAGAGACTTTTAACTTAATGGGGGAGATTCTGTCCATCAATGATTTGATGTTCAACTCCGGGATTTATGACAGGGTCGAGGCCGGTACGGAGAAGCAGTTCAGGCTTCAATTAAATCCGAGTGATATAGATTTTAATTATACAGAGAATATAACAACGTTTGAAATAAAGTTTAAAGCAGAAAATGTAACTTCGGATAAGATTGAGACAATACTGGAGACAGAGCCATTCATAATAAACACCTCGCTAGAGGGTAAGTATACACAGAAATATGATGATTCCGGTCTGCTGCTCTATGATGAGAATGATTTAAGAATCATCTGCCAGGGCATAAACGAAGATCATTCGGCTTATACACGGATGAAGTTATATATTGAGAATAATTCGGATAAGGAATTGCATATTACCTTATACCCTGAACCCGGTGAGCTAATCCCTGAGGATTGGGATCATGTCTGCAAGGTCTTGCCGGGTAAGAAAACCTATGCCGGTTTTATTCTGAAGGAAGAGGTTATCAGGAATCTATCGGAATTTGATCTGAAATTTATAGTCCATGAGATTAATGAATATACGGACACTCGAGGACCTGATTTTTTGTATGAAACTGAAAGTAAGATGATACCTGTAAAATTAGAGTGATTGAGGGAGGAGAAGGTATGGAGATCAGAAAAGCAGTTCCGGAGGATCTGGAGGCTTTATTTGCGGAACGGCTGGAATTCATTATGGATATGAGAAATCATGAGGTGGATATTCCGGAGGATTTTAAGAAGAATACTTATGAATTCATGAAGGAACACATGGCGGACGATACACTGGTTACCTGGATTGCAGAAGAAGGTGGGGTTATCATTTCCACGGTTATGGTAAGCTACTATCAAATTCTTCCCGTGATGTCGAACCCTTCCGGAAAAACCGGATATGTCTTGAATGTATTTACCAAGCCCGAATACCGAAGGCAGGGGATTACTACACGTCTGCTGAATATGATGGTGGAAGATGCCAGGGAGCGAAAGGTTGGTAAGCTCTATCTTACTGCGTCGGATATGGGAAAGCCGGTCTATGAGAAATTCGGTTTTGAGATCCTGACAAAGGATATGGTATATAAAATTAGTGAATGATATAGCAAGATACAATGATGCACTGAAACTAAATTGTATGACGGGCAGAATGGAGAGTTTATGGCGGGACTTGCAGTTCATTTGATTATAGCCAGAGAATTACATAAGTTGTTACCCGAGGGTACGATACAAAATTTAGGACAGTTTTATGCCGGATCGATTGCACCGGATGCTGTCCATGCCAGAGTGAATTATGTGAGGTCGGATAAGAAGCGTACCCACCTGCGTGAGGATATCCCGGATAAGGATTTTATTAATGAGCCCTATCTGAGCCTGTTCCGACAGAGAGTTGCAGAGTATATCCTACAGCACAAGGACGGAGAGGACGGTCTTCTGGATGTGCACCGTGGCTATGTGGTTCACCTGCTGACCGATGAGCTTTACCTTCTGACCCTGCGTCAGGAATTCGTAATAAGCATGGAGAAGCTGGGGATAGCCCAGTCCGACAAGGAGTTTTTCCTCAGAGTTATTACCGATATGAACCGGAACGATTTTCTTCTGCTATACCATGATAGGGAGATGGAGGAGATCAGGTATCAGTTGGAGCAGGTGGAACCCTTCGCAGTAGAACCTATGCTCAGTGAGGCAGAGGTGAGTGACAGCCGCAGCTGGGTGATCAACCGATTCTTCTATGAGGAGTATGAGCTTCAGGAACCGGTAACGATCAGCTTTCAGAGAACGAAGGAATTTGTCCGAATGGCAGCAGAGGATATCAAAAGCAGGCTGTCCGAGGGCGGAAGCCTGCCGAGGATGTTCTAGGTATTAAATTTATTCCGTAATTTCTATATAGTTTCCATCCGGATCCAGGATGCCGCTTTCGTAGTAACCATCCCCTGTCACTCTGGGTCTGCTTACTACGGGATACCCATCCTGCTCCAGTCTGTCTGTCAGTGAATTCACGAGGTCACGGCTTCCCAAACTGAATGCCAGGTGAGAATAGCCTGCAATATTACCGAAGTCCGGGGCTTCCTTCGAAAGCAGTTTCGGTCTGGTCATCAGCTCCAGCCTGGCACCATCCTCAAAGGTCAGGAAGTAGGAACGAAATCCGTTCTTCTCATTGTGATAACCCCCGTTACTGATTGCTTTAAAATAAGTGATATAGAATTGTCTCATCCGTTCCAGATCTCCGGTATAGATAGCGATATGCTCAATTCTCATTTTTATCCCTCTCTAATAGAATAATGTTCATAGTTTTATAGCTAAGCTCTCGTTTACTTACTTCTTCAGTTCCTTCTCCATGATGTAATAGCATAGTATTCTGTGGTTTTCCACCTCATGTTTAAGATATTCCTTCGGGCGATATCCCTTCCTGAGGTAGTAATCGTAGGAGGGCAGGGAGGCTTCCAGCAGAGCGGTATCATAAGCTTCCGACAGCTGCTTTTCCAGCACCTCCATCAGAACGGAACCATAACCCTTGCCCTGATGAGCCGGTAGCACGTATAATCGGCCGATATAATGATCCTGATAGATTCCGCCGGTGGCAACATACTCTCCCTGATCCTGGAGCAGATAGACATTCCCGTTCCCGATATCGGAGGATATCGTCTCCCGGTTATGGTAATCCAGGAAGAAATCGACCACTTCTCTGGGATAGTAATTCGGATAGATTTCATTTACGGTACTTTGTACGATTTTATGTATTGTTTCTGTGTCTGCCGAAACAGCTTTTCTGATCAGCATCTCTTATATCCCCCCTGACATTTCCGGATACTTCCTTACGTAGATCTTATTTTACAATAACCATATTTTTCCCATGTATAGATTTCCAAAATTATACCACCATAAGTATAGGGTTGTAAAGAAGAGCCCATACAATTTTAGGTATAAGTTAAAATTATATTACTCATAATCAATATTGATTTTACTTATATATAATTTTCTATTATGCTTAGAAAGGATTTGGATCTTATTTGCGGCGGGTAAATATACCGACTGCAGTTTCAAGGAGGATGATACTATGGTTAAAGCCATCGTTGGTGCAAATTGGGGCGATGAAGGAAAAGGTAAAATCACTGATATGTTAGGTAAGGAAGCGGATATTATCGTACGCTTTCAGGGAGGAAGCAATGCGGGCCATACAATAATTAATGATTATGGTAAGTTTGCACTCCACCTGTTACCGTCAGGAGTATTCTATAAGCATACTACCTGCGTGATCGGTAATGGAGTAGCACTTAATATTCCCTACCTGTTTAATGAAATTAAATCATTGGTGGACCGTGGGGTTCCGATGCCGAATATTAAGGTTTCGGATCGTACGCAGATCATGATGCCCTACCATATCCTATTTGATCAATATGAGGAAGAAAGATTAGGCGGGAAATCCTTCGGCTCCACGAAGTCGGGAATCGCACCGTTCTATTCAGATAAATACGCTAAAATCGGTTTCCAGGTCTCTGAATTATTTGATGAGGAAGTCTTAAGAGAGAAGATTAACAGAGTCTGCGAATATAAGAATGTTCTTCTGGAGCATCTGTATCATAAGCAGGCAATCAATTGTGACGAGCTTTTTGAAACGATGCTAAGTTACAGGAAGATGGTAGAGCCCTATGTCTGTGATGTATCTGCTTTCCTGCAGGAAGCAATCAAAGAGGGCAGAAATATCCTTCTGGAAGGTCAGCTCGGTGCTTTGAAGGATCCGGATTTCGGAATTTATCCGATGGTTACCTCCTCCTCCACCTTAGCAGCCTATGGTGCAATCGGTGCCGGTATCCCTCCTTATGAGATCAAGGATATTGTTACTGTGGTTAAGGCCTATTCCAGTGCTGTAGGTGCCGGCGAGTTTGTCAGCGAAATCTTCGGTGAGGAAGCAAATGAACTTAGAAGAAGAGGCGGAGACGCAGGAGAATACGGAGCAACGACCGGAAGACCGAGACGCATGGGCTGGTTTGATGCTGTTGCTACAAGGTATGGCTGCAGGATGCAGGGAGCAACAGAGGTGGCATTAACTGTTCTGGATGTCCTGGGATACCTGGATGTTCTTCCGATCTGTGTCGGCTATGAGATCGATGGTGTAGTTACCAGGGACTTCCCCACAACCGTTAAGCTGGCGAAGGCAAAGCCGGTATATGAATATCTGCCCGGCTGGAAGCAGGAGATCAGAGGCATCAGAAACTATCAGGAGCTTCCGGAAAACTGCAGGAATTATATCGAATTTATTGAGAAGGAAATCGGAGTACCGATTACTCTGGTATCCAATGGTCCCGGACGGGATGAAATCATCCGCAGATAGTATATTTATGAAGGTTTGCTCACCATAACGTAAAGTAATATTAACCTCGGTTTTAATGGGAAAGGCAGGATAATCTGCGGGAGCCATAGATAAACCGAGGTTTTTTGCACTCATGGTTAGCAAAGGTCTACAGATGGCATTCAGTAATTCAATGATTGTTTTGCTAGCAGGATTGACTAGCCATGTATTGACTTTCCTATTATATCAGAGTAATACATTACCACAATAAAATTTATACTATACAAATGAATAAATATGTAATACAATTGTTACTATAACAGGCTTGGTTTCAAGCACTTAAGATAGGGAGGATATCTAGTAATGGATTTTGGTAAAGTACAGCTTATCATAGCTATGGCGATTTATATTGCAGCAGTCATTGGCATAGGATTGTATTATTCGAAAAGAGCCAACGAAAGCAGCGGCAATTATCTGATTGGAGGAAGATCTCTGGGACCTTGGGTTACTGCCATGTCTGCAGAAGCCTCCGATATGAGCGGATGGCTCTTAATGGGTCTGCCCGGTGTGGCTTATTGGTTTGGTATCAGCGAAGCAATCTGGACCGCGATCGGGTTATTTATCGGCACTTACCTTAATTGGCTGATTGTAGCCAAGAGGCTTCGTACCTATTCTCACGTAGCAGGAGATGCTATAACCATTCCTGATTTCATCAGTAACCGTTTCAAAGAGAAGAAGAAAGTGATCTTAACCATTGCAGCAGCCTTCATTCTGGTATTCTTCAGTGTGTACGCAGCCAGCTGCTTTGTAGCAGTCGGTAAGCTTTTCAGCGCACTTTTTGATACAGAGTATATCTTTATGATGCTGCTCGGCGCTTTATTTGTTGTAGTTTACACCTTTATCGGCGGCTTCCTGGCAGAAAGTGCGTCGGACTTCATGCAGGGTATTGTAATGATATCTGCTTTAACGGTAGTTCTGATCATGGGTATTATCAATGCCGGCGGTATTGGAGACGTAATCGAAAATGCCAAAGCGATTCCGGGTTTCCTCGATTTCTTCGGAAAGGCCAATCCGGTCCTCGATGGAAATAATGCTCAGCAGCTGACGGCAGCAGGGAAACCATTATTCGGTGAGGCCGGAAAATACGGACTGCTCACCATTATATCGACTTTATCCTGGGGCTTAGGATATTTCGGTATGCCTCAGGTACTCCTTAAGTTTATGGCGATCAAGAAGCCGAATGAATTGAAGAGATCCAGAAGAATCGCAACGATTTGGTGCTTTATCTCACTTATTGCTGCAGTAGCCATCGGTATCATCGGAAGAGTCCTGTATCCGAGTGAACTGCTAACGAAGAGTGAATCTGAGAGTATCTTCATTCTACTGTCCAACAGCTTCTTCCTTCCGATTATTGCAGGCTTAGTAATGGCAGGTATTCTGGCAGCAACCATCAGCTCTTCAGATTCCTATCTGCTCATTGCTGCATCCGCATTTTCTAAGAATATTTATCAAGGCATTATGAAGAAGGATGCCTCGGACAAGCAGGTATTGCGTATGTCCCGTGCAACACTGATCGTAATAGCCATTGTTGCTGCAATCATCGCGCTGGATAAGGATAGCATCATCTTTAAGGTTGTATCCTTTGCCTGGGCAGGATTCGGAGCTACCTTCGGACCGGTCATCTTGTTCTCCCTGTTCTGGAAGCGGATTACACAGGCTGGTGCGGTTGCAGGTATGCTGGCAGGCGGAGGCATGGTATTCCTCTGGAACATGGTAATCAGTAAGCTGGGAGGGAATTTTGCAATCTATGAGTTATTCCCTGCCTTCGTGTTCTCCTGTATCGCTATCGTGGTAGTGTCTCTTCTGACTGCAGCTCCTTCCAAGGAGATTCAGGAGGAATTTGAGCAGGTAAAGAACTTTAAGCACGAATAAAATAATGTAAGATTAATTTGAAGTATCCATCATGAAAATATAAGCAATGCCGGATTGTGTCACAACCCAATCCGGCATTTTTTATAGGATTATCAGACTGATCTGTACCAGTTTATGCTAAACAAACGTGCATCAAGGGCATTCGTAGTGTTTCGGGCAAGATAAGCTGGACATTTTTTCCTGCGAAGGTTATGATATGTATGATAAGAAGTAATTTCCTTCGTAGGAACATGGTTCATCATTCATTCACTTTGCAAATGTTGTGCTGACACCTAAGTTCGAGGGTTAAGGCAGCATGGAGGTTACGATGCAGATTAAATCAATTGGCAGAGAGGTTTATCCGGGAGCAGAGATTTCACTTAAAGTGTATAAGGATTTAGCGGAGATCCCTGTTATACCGCTGCATTCTACTTATCAGATGATTATTCTGGAAGAAGGAACAGGAATCCTGAAGGCGGGGAAGGAACGGATGTTGATTTCAGCTCCTGCTGTATTCTTTGTGAATGAAGAACAAAGTCTTGAGATTGAGAAATCCTCCAGCATCAGGCTTCATATCATTTATTTCCATCCTTCTATCATTGATTATAAGTTTGATTTTGAGTATGTCAGAAAAGCTTCCAGGGAGAATGTTACCAGCTCGGAGGTGCAGGATCTGTATTGGCTAAACCCTTTTATGCTGCGGAATGGAGTAATACCGTTGCATTGCCGGATTTCCAGTATTGCCTTACGCAGATTGAATTATCTGATGGATTTTATCATTGAGGAGTTTGAAAAACAACAAACCTACCTATGGATCTGCAGAGGAAGATCATACTTTTTGGAGTTGATCTGCTATACTTCCACATTTCTGGGACCAAAAACCGCGGATATGGAGTTGGTATTGGAGAATACATCTGTATCCATGGATGATATCTTATTGTACCTGCATTCAAACTATTCCACCCGCATTACTCTCAAGGGCTTAGTAGAGCAGTTCAACTTAAACCGGACGTCCATCAACGATCTGTTCCGGAAGGCTACCGGGGAGAGTGTCATCTCCTATCTGATCAAGCTTCGGATCGAAGCCTCTGCCATGATGCTCAGGGATACGGGAATTCCGGTCAAGGAGATCGGATACCGGGTCGGTTTCGAGGATATGGCGCATTTCAGCCGCACCTTTAAGAAAATGATGGGCTTAAGTCCTAATCAATACCGTAAGGAGAACAGCTGGATGTTGAAATTCTCCTAATTGTAGATTTGCATATAAATACTGTAGAATAACTATTCCCTCATAAGGTGTCTTAGTAGATACTTTAGGAGGGAATTATTTAGTAACAAGAAAACGGTTTGTCAGTTTATCTGGAGGATAAAAGTGTGCGTTATAAGTCAAGAACTTGTCTCATTTTAGATAACAGAGGAGCGTTCTGATAAGGATAGCAATAAAAAGCAGAGTGAGGAGGAGAATCAGGTGAAGGAGTATACAGATCAGGGAGTTTTAACAAGATGGAGCTTTCGGACGGGAGGAGGAATTGCATCCTCTCCGGTGCTGGTGGATAACATCATCTATTTCGGGAGCAAGGATGGGAATTTCTATGCAGTTGATAGTAACGGGCATTCAGAGGTGTGGAGATATACTGCCGGTAATCCGATACTATGCCAGGCAGCAGTGCAAGATGATACAATCTTCTTTAGCAGTAACGAGGTTTACTATGCAATCGATATTGCTACCGGAGAGGAACGATGGTCCTATGATCTGATGGCCAAACCGATCATAACCCGTAGGAGGGATCAATGGGATTACCATGATTCCTCGCCGGTTATTGATCAGGACGTAGTATATATCGGGAGTGCCACAGGAAAGATAATTGGATTAGATACGATTACAGGTGAGCTGGTATGGGAGCATGTAACAGATGGGAATATGGCTGTCCGTTCAACGCCGCTCATCAAGGACGGAGTAGTCTACTACGGGGATTGGTCAGGTGGATTCCAGGCGGTAGACCTTAAGACGAAGGAAGTTCTTTGGCAGAATAAATACAGCAGTGGCTTCCAGAGCTGCTTCGCTGTGAAGGAGGATATTCTGATCATCGGAGGCAGAGATACTATGGTTCATGCGCTAAGGCTTACTACCGGGGAAGAGCTGTGGAACTATAGGGATCCGGATGGTTCCTGGATCACCGGTGATCCTGTTATTTATGGGGATATCGTATATTTCCCTACCTCGGATGCGAAGAAGGTTTATGCCATAAATATTTACAACGGAGCTATCGTGAGTACCTATCCTGTCTATAAGAATTCATTTTCCAGGGCAGTCATAGATAACGGACTCCTCTATGTTACTTCGGGGGACGCCTACTCGATTCCCGGAACAGGGAAGCTGGAGGTATATCGATTGAATCAGCCGGACAATAGCTGCTGGGAAATCGGAGTATCCACCGGAGGGATATTTACTTCACCGATACTTGCAGACGGAATGATTTATTATGGCAGTGAGGATGGCTGCCTGTATGCGGAGGCTATTCCGAACAGGGTCTCGTGAGCAAAGAAAACATAATTCCAAGAGAAGAGATTGGGACTGCCATATATGCGGACGGAAAATACGTGAGGTTAATTTATGATCTAAAATCAAATAAGCAGACCGATGTCTATTATGAATTTGATAAAGTAACAGATTCCTATATTGAAATGAAACATATCACAGATGATGTCCGGAAGTTATTGGAGGAAGAGGATTATAAAGAAAATATAGGAATTAAATAAAAGAGACCAATGTAGAAAAGGTAAGGGACTGAAACCGAAATAATTCCGGCTTCAGTCCCTCTGTACACTACCCGTTAGAATACATTTTGTACAAACAACATTATATTGAACTCAAGCTTTATCTTTATGATAAACCTTAATGCTCCAATAAGATTGATTGGGATTTACTTATTTGATAGAGCTTCGCTCCATGTGACGGGACCTCTGCAGTAAGACTTTGCTTAAGTTCCTGAAGAAATTCCCCGGTCCAAAGCTCCTCGGCGGAATACCCTGATATGGAGTCCAGATCCAGATCCTCTGAAGCTACTTCTATCCATTGAGGGCTATCACTTAAGTTAAACACCGCAAGGTAATAAGAGTGATCCTCTGTATCCTTCGAAAACCATACGGCCTTCTGTTTATCCCTCATTATTTGTCTAGCTCCTTCTGAGCAGGTAAGCAGCCGAAGCACTTTTCTGTTCGTCAGTAGGGAAAGCGTCCAGGGATCCAGCTTCGGAAGCTCAGCCCCCAGCATAAGCGGGGATCGGAAGATGCACCACAGGGTCATCATCGTAAGCTGCTCTTCCCGGGTAAAGCGGGTATACCGTTCTTCCCCGAAGCCCTTGCCGATATACCCTAAGGGAAGCATATCACAGTCAGGGTAACAGCCTTCGGATACATGGGTCTGCCATATTTCACACCGCTCAAACATATTCAACAGTAGAGGCCAGCTATCCCAGAAATCATCGGTTATTCTCCACATGTTGGAATATTTCTCATAATGCCAGGCCTTGTTAATCAGAGCGGGTCCGGGTGACAGGCTTAATACGATCGGACGTCCGCAATGCTGTATCGCATTGGCAAGCATCTCAGTCTCTTTCTCAGCCGACTTCATATCCTGTCTGCAGATGTCATCACATTTTACAAAATCCACGCCCCACTGTGCATATAATTCAAAAAGAGAATTATAGTATTCCTGTGCCCCCTCCCTATCAACCTCCAGCCCATACATGTCGGGATTCCAGAAGCAAATGGAAGAAGGATTGGCGACTTCATTCGCTGTTCGGTCAGTTCCTAAGAGCTTCATATGATGATGTGCCGCGATTCTGGGAATACCGCGCATGATATGAATGCCGAACTTTAGTCCCAGGCTATGGATATAATCCGCGAGGGGCTTAAAGCCTTGTCCGTTCATAGAGGAAGGGAACCGGTCGGGACAGGGGAGCAGCCTGGAATATTCATCGATTTCCAATTTCCAGAAGGGGATATACTGATGGTGATCTCTCTGGGTTCCTGCATCATAGGAATACCATGCGATATCGATAACTACATACTCCCAGCCATATTCTTTCAGGTGAGTGGCCATATAATCTGCGTTCGCCTTAATTTGCTCCTCATTCACGGTTGTATCATAGTAATCATAGCTGTTCCAGCCCATAGGTGGTGTGACTGCAAATTTATTCTTATTCATATTTCCTCCGTGTAGTATTGATGTGATAAAGTAATTAGTTTGATTATATTTCTATATAGAAAGGGAGTCAAGGGCAACTAAATTATACGGGTTTGGTTTTTAATGTAAGAATATACTGGACTGGCGAAGGCCGAAGCTTTATGGAATAGATGCATAGGAAGGAGCAGGATAAGAACACCGGAAGGAGATAAACAGATGTACTAGAAAAATTAAGGACAGGGATACTAAAAAATTATGGACTGGGAAACCATATAGACTTTTTTATGTGATTATGGTACGATAAACGGGCAATTTGTCTGGCTGGTACTCGTAATCAATCCGTTATGCAGCGATTGGGATAATGGGATAGAGTGCGATGCACATAGAAAGGTTCGGGATACGATGAATTTATTAACCATAGAGAACATGAGCAAAAGCTATACGGAACGCATGCTGTTTGACCAGGTGAGTCTAGGTATCAATGAGGGCGACAGAATCGGTGTGATTGGAATTAACGGCACCGGCAAATCCACGCTGCTGAAAATAATTGCAGGGCTCGAAGAGCCTGATACCGGAACACTGACCCGTGGTAAGAAGGTCAGGATTGCTTATCTGCCGCAGGCTCCTGTCTTCGATGATAAGCTCTCCATTCTGCAGAATGTGGTACTGAATCAGAAGGCTGAGGAGGAATACCGCAATCTGGAGGGAGAAGCTCATGCCATGCTGGTGAAGTTGGGGATTGTTGATACGAGCGCTTCCCCGATGATTTTATCCGGCGGGCAGAAGAAGAGGGCTGCCCTGGTCCGCACTCTGCTGACTCCTGCAGAGATTCTGGTATTGGATGAGCCCACAAACCATCTGGACAGTGAGATGGCGGAATGGCTCGAGGAATATCTGAATAAGTATCGTGGTGCCTATATCATGATTACCCATGACCGGTATTTCTTAGATAAAGTTACGAATAAGATTATTGAGATTGACCGTGGAAGTATCTATACCTATACCGCAAACTACTCCAAATTCCTGGAGCTGAAGGCAGAGCGGGAGGATATGGTGGCAGCTACGGAACGGAAAGCGAAGAGCTTATTCCGTATGGAACTGGAATGGATGCAGAGAGGAGCCAGAGCCAGATCCACGAAGCAGAAGGCTCATATCCAGAGATTTGAGGAGCTAAGGGACCGGAAGGTACTCGAAGCGGACGGTAAGGTGGAAATCAACGCATTATCCTCAAGACTTGGGAAGAAGACAGTAGAGCTGAATGGTATCAGTAAAGCTTATGGGGATAGGACATTAATCCGAGATTTCACCTATATCCTCCTTCCGGGAGACCGGATCGGAATCATCGGACCCAATGGCTGCGGTAAGTCCACCCTCCTTAATATCCTGACCGGTAAGCTGATGCCCGATGCAGGCACTGTGGAGATGGGCACGACGATTAAGCTCGGGTATTTCTCCCAGGAAAACGAATATATGGACGAAAGTCTCAGGGTAATTGATTATATCCGGGATACAGCGGAGTATATCCAGACCTCGGAGGGAACGGTGACAGCCTCCCAGATGTGCGAGAACTTCCTGTTCACCGGCTCCATGCAATATTCCCTGATTTCCAAGCTGTCCGGTGGTGAGAAGAGAAGGCTGTATCTTTTGAAGGTTCTGATGGAGGCGCCGAATATTCTGGTACTCGATGAACCGACCAATGATCTGGATATCCAGACCCTGACGATCTTAGAGGATTATCTGACCCGGTTTGCAGGAATTGTGGTAACAGTTTCCCATGACCGTTACTTCCTGGATAAGTTAGCGACCCGGATCTTCTCCTTTGAGGGTGACGGATTAATCAGGCAGTATGAGGGTAACTTCTCGGATTACAAATTTGCTAAGAGCCTGCAGGAGGAGGAATCAGCCAAGGAAGTTCCGGCTTCAAGGAGAGCCTCCCGGGAATCAGAAAGTACCGCTGCAGCAGCCTGGAAGCAAAAGAGCAACAAGCTGAAATTCTCCTATCAGGAACAGAAGGAATATGAAACCATCGACGAGGATATTGCTAAGCTAGAGCAGGAGATAGACGAGACAGAGCAGAAGATAGAGAAGGCAGCAACGGAATATTCCAAGCTGAATGAGCTTATGGTCCTGAAGGGTAAGCTGGTACAGCAGTTGGAGGAGAAGATGGAACGTTGGGTATATCTGAATGATCTGGCAGAGCAAATCGAGGCAACAAAGGCAAATAAGTAAAGCCATCTAGTAAGGGCAAGTAGTAAAAGAAAGTATCCAAAGATTGCTTAAGCAAGATAGCAGATTGACCTTAAGCAGATGTAATGTATCAGAATGTAACTTAATAGCTGAAATAATTGAATGGAGCCTTGAATCTCCGCAGTTGTGCGGAAAGCCAAAGCTCCATTTCAATTCATTTTATATATTTTGATCTGTAACATTAGATATGTGTAGCGCAGAATGAAATTACAGCCTTTCCTCTAAGGTTACCTTCACCATATCACCGGGCTGTTTCCCGATCTTTGCTCTGATGTCCTTGCGGAGGCCCAGGATATGACAGGGAGTCTTCATCTTTACTAAGCTGCCCTCATAAGGTTCACCGTCAAAGGTTGCATTTACAGGGACGCGTCCCTTTCCAAACTCCGCCTTCACGTCGAAGGGGATTTCCACATAGGCACCGTCAATATCCGGAACCTTCTTAATCTCGGCTTCAAATTCGTAGCTCTTGCCCATATATAGGACTCCTTTCCGATATCTTTGAACGACCGTTTCTTTTTCTATGCAAAATATTGCCGGCAGCTTTAGCTTTATCTGCCATCAGGCAGATTATTCATGACTCAGGATTTGTACAGGGTATAAAAATCAGCTTCCACATCTTCCATCCTGCGTCCATACCAAAGCTTACTATCATCCAAAGCCTTATTGTAAATATAAGTCCCCAAGGTGTCCATAAAAAAGTCCAGAATATTTTCTGATGCAAGGATACCCAGCCTCTCATCCCGTTCGGTTTCGAAGTAGTATACAATATCCTCTAGCATCTTTTTCTTCTCTTCCTCAGACAGCTTAATTCCTAAATAACGTTTTCCTTTTTCCATGGCTTCCTCCTTGAGGTACTTATTTAACTATACTGTTTCTTACGCCGCTTTCCTATTGCTGAGTGGAGTTGTTCTGATCATTACCCCGTGCGGACAATTACGCAGTCTGCTCGAACTGGGAATTATACAGCTTCGCATAGAAGCCGCCCTTCGCCAGCAGGTCCTCGTGATTACCCTGCTCAACGATATCACCGTCATTCATGACCAGGATCAGATCCGCATCACGAATAGTGGAGAGACGGTGGGCGATGATAAAGCTGGTCCTGCCCTTCATCAGGTTATCCATGGCCTTCTGAATCTGGATCTCAGTTCTGGTATCGACGGAGCTGGTTGCTTCATCTAATATCAGGATCTTCGGATCAGCCAGGATGGCACGGGCAATCGTTAACAGCTGTTTCTGGCCCTGTGATACATTGCTGGCCTCTTCATTCAGTACCATCTTATAGCCATCGGGCAGTGTACTGATGAAATGATGGACATGGGCAGCCTTCGCTGCACGGATGACCTCCTCATCGGTGGCATCCAGCTTACTGTAGCGGATATTCTCCATAATCGTTCCATTGAACAGCCAGGTATCCTGAAGAACCATACCGAACATCTTTCTTAATTCACTGCGGTCAAAATGGTTGACATTATGTCCGTCCACCAGAATCTCACCGCTGTTGACATCATAGAAGCGCATTAACAGCTTAACCATCGTTGTCTTGCCGGCACCGGTCGGTCCTACAATGGCAATCTTCTGACCATCAGCGATCTTAGCGCTGAAGTCATTGATGATAATTTTCTCCGGTGAATAACCAAATTGTACATGCTTAAATTCCACCTCACCCTTCAGCCCTTCGATGGACATCGGCTGATCGGTGGTAGGCAGCTCCTCTTCGGAATCCAGGAACTCAAAGACCCGTTCCGCAGCTGCAGCTGTCGACTGGAACATGTTAGCTACCTGGGACAGCTGGGTGATTGGCATCGTAAAGTTACGGATATATTGGAAGAAGGACTGGATCTGTCCGATTTCAATTTTACCCTGAACGGTCAGATATCCGCCAAGGATCGCAACACCCACATAACCGAGATTACCGACGAACTGCATGACCGGATGCATCATACCGGACAGGAACTGGGATTTCCAGGCTGATTCATACAGCTTATCATTGCTGGCATTGAATTCCTTGATTGCATCCTCTTCTTTGTTAAATACCTTGACGATATTATGACCGCCAAAGACCTCCTCGACCTGACTGTTTACATGGCCTAAGTATTCCTGCTGCTGCTTAAAATACTTCTGGGATTTTTTGATTACCCCGCCCATGAAGGTTACGGAGAGAGGAACAATCATGAGTGCCAACAGAGTCATCGGGATACTGATTCTGAACATCATGATCAGAATACCAATGATGCTGACCACAGAGGTAATCAGCTGTGTCATACTCTGGTTCATGCTATTGCCGAGGGTATCCAAATCATTGGTAACTCTGGACAGGATCTCACCATGGGTCATCTTATCGAAATAATTCATCGGCATGCGGTGAATCTTCTCCGAGATCTCACGTCGGAATTTATAGGTGACCTTCTGGGCAATTCCTGTTGTGATTAAACCCATGACAAAGGAGAGGACCGAGGAGATCGAATATAGACTGATCAGCAGTAACAGGATGTTTCCTAATTTGGTAAAGTTTATCCCATCACCCCCGCGGATCTTACCGATGATACCGTTTGCGATTTCTGTAGTTGCATCTCCCATGATCGTGGGTCCGATGATCTGGAAAACTGTGCCTCCGATCGCGAAGATAAATACCATAAGGAAGGCAATTTTGTATTTTGATAGGTAACCGGAGAGCTTCTTCATCGTTCCCTTGAAGTCCTTCGCTTTCTCTCCGGGGTGTCCCATCGGTCCTCCCATGGGACCTCCGGGACCCATTCTTCTCGGTGGCCTTTGGGGTATACTATTATTCTGATTACGATTATTATCTCTACTCATATTCCAATTCCTCCTTTGATAACTGGGAAGATGCGATTTGGCTGTAAACCTCACAACACTTTAGCAGCTCCTTGTGAGTTCCCTTACCAACGATCCTGCCCTCATCCAGTACCAGGATCTGTTCTGCATGCATAATGGTGCTGATTCTCTGTGCCACGATCAGAACCGTGCTTTCTGACAGCTCTTCCTTTAAGGCCTTTCTAAGCGTTGCATCAGTTTTATAGTCAAGGGCAGAGAAGCTGTCATCAAAGATATAGATTTCCGGGTTCTTCGCGATTGCTCTGGCGATGGAAAGCCTCTGCTTCTGGCCACCGGACACATTCGTTCCGCCCTGGGAAATGGACTCCTTGTAACCCTCTGTCTTAGCCTCGATGAACTCGGAGGCCTGAGCGATCCGTGCAGCCTTAGCCACTATTTCTCCGGAAGCCTTCGGTACACCGAAGGAGATATTGGATTCTATCGTACCGGAGAACAGGACACCCTTCTGCGGTACATAACCCAGTTTATTTCTAAGGGTATGAAGCTTCAGCTTACGGATATCCACACCATCAATCGTGATATTACCGGAGCTGATATCATAGAATCTTGGAATTAGATTGATCAGGGTAGTCTTGCCGCTGCCCGTACTGCCGATGATTGCAGTGGTTTCACCGGGTTTTGCGGTAAAGCTGATCTCCGACAGAACATCCTCCTCTGCGTTCGGATAACGGAAATTCACATTGTTAAATTCCAGAACGCCTTTTTTGTTGATATCATATAGCTCTTCTTTCTCAGGGCTCTTAATGGACTCCTCAACAGTAAGGATCTCATCAATACGCTTTGCGGCAACAGCTGCACGGGGGAGCATGACAGAGATCATGGTCAGCATCAGGAAGGACATAATGATCTGCATCGTATACTGGATGAAGGCCATCATATCACCGACCTGCATGTTTCCGTCGTTGATTCTTCCGGCACCCACCCATATGATCAGGATGGAAACCAGATTCATGATCAGTATCAGGGCAGGAAACATCAGGGTCATGGCACGGTTTACGAACAGGTTATTCTTCGTCAGATCAACGTTGGCCTTATCAAAACGCTCCTTCTCATGCTTCTCGGTACTGAAGGCTCTGATGACCGGGAGACCGGTCAGTATTTCCCTCATGACCAGATTGATCCGATCTACTAATCTTTGCATCATTTTAAATTTCGGCAGTGTAAAAATCAGCAAACTGAGAATAAGTGCAAATACAGCGCCGACGCCAACCCCCAGGGTCCAGGTCATCGAGGAATTCACCCGAACGATCCGAAAGAGTGCACCAAAGGCAAGGATCGGAGCATAGATTACAATTCTTATCAGCATAACAATCAGCATCTGAACCTGCTGTATGTCATTGGTGCTTCTGGTAATCAGGGAAGCAGTGGAGAACTGGTCCATCTCCTTGTTTGAGAAGGAAAGGACCTTGGTAAATACATGACCCCGAAGGTAACGGCCCATCTTGGCAGCGATTCTGGCTGCAAACAGAGTAACCAGTACGGAGGCGGCCATCGCAACCAGCGCTAAACCGAGCATCCTTGCACCGACCATCAGGATATAATTCGTCTGCATTTTGCCGACATCGATTCCGATCACCCCATATTCTGCTTTGATATAGGAAGCAGCTGCCCCCGATAACATCATTTCAGGCATCTGGCTGATACCTGCTTTTGCCTGCTCGATCACTGCGGAAGCTTCCTCAGGTGACATGGCAGCAAGAGCAGCAGCCATATCCGTTCCGCTTCCTGCCATTTCGGGAGGAAGGAAGGAGCTCATGGAGGAGCCTGAGCTTCCGGATGATGCAGAAGCACCATATTCCATACCGTACAGCATTGTCATAGGTAAGGTGAAGAGATCCTCCAATAAAGCCTTCTCTTCTTTGTTCCAACGGTACAGACTCTCGGTAGCGAGTAAGGGATATTGCTTCTGATAAGAATTATATTCCTTCTCCTCCAGCGTGGATTTATCCAGGAGAGTATAGTGATTTAAGATTACTTCTCGATCAGAGTCCTTCGAAAACATCAGGAGCTTCTGCATCTCGGAGGCACGGATTACCTTAGGTACGGCATCCGGGATACCGCCCCTCATGATTCCGATATTGATGATCTCCGAGGTGTAAGTAGGTAATGACAGGTCGCAATAAGCCTGCAGGATAAGCAGGATGGTAACGAATACCAGTGCGACTGCTGACTTTTTCAGGTACTTCAATAGTTTTAGCATTTTGCTTCCTTTCTTATATGTTTATGGTTTGGTTTTTACAAAAACGGTGGATTCTAGGATTGTTTATTGCATTGAAGATTCTCCTTGATTTTATCCGATAACCGGATAAAGGTCTTCAGCTCTTCCTCAGTAAATCCGGTAAACATCTGCTCAGTCATTCTGATTAAAAATTTCTCACCCTGTTCCGCCAGATGACGGCCCTCCGGTGTCAGGTAAACCCGCATGATCCGCTTGTCTGTGTCATCCGGAATCCGCTTGACATACCCATTGGCCTCCAGCTTATTCAGCATGCCGGTGATCGTAGAGGGCTTTACAAAGTTCTTACAGGCCAGCTCCTTCTGGGTAAGTCCCTCATGATACCGGAGTAGGGCCAGCAGCTTGGGCTGCCCTGGGTACATATTAAATTTATCCATTCTTTGATAGGATAGCTGATGAGTTAATTTAAATACCTCAGAAAAGTTATTAATCAGCTGTTTAATTTCTTGATTGTCCATATACCTCTTTTCCTTCCGCCTAAAATTAGCTGTGGGTTATCAGCTCGTATAAATTATTTAGGCACCTAATGATTTTGTATTATATCACAGCAACAGGGATAGTCAATACAAATTATTAACTTTATTATTTCTTTATATTTCATATTTCGCATTAGGTATATTGCTTCCTTGCCTTCGCATAAAGAAAGCCGGAATGGACCATATCTGAGATAGGATATAGGTCCATTCCGGCAGCTGTGTCAAAGGAACAGATTATCTTAGTACGGATAGCAGAACCTCTGTCAGCTGATCATTCAGCTCGGGCATCATAAAGCAGAAACGGATAAATTTATTATTCAGGAAGGGAAAGGTGGAACAATCACGGATCATAAAACCCTTCTTAATGGCTGCTTCGAACAGATCCATGGAGGTAACATCCTCCCTTAATATCTTCACCAGTACGAAATTGGCGGTCGGGGTAAAGCACTTCACATTCGGGCAGGAATTTAATCGAGTGCAGATACGGCTCCGTTCCTTCGCGATCAGAGCTCTGGTTTCCCTGATATAGCCCTCATCCGTGAACATGATTTCACCGGCGATGGCCGCCAGACTATTGATGGTCCAGGGATTCTTCCTTTGGTTCATCTCCTTAAGAAGGTCCGCATTTCCACAGACTGCGTAGCCTAACCGGAGCCCGGGTGCCGCGAAGAATTTAGAAATTCCCCGGAGAATAATAAGGTTATTATAATAACCGGTCAGGGGAACTGAGGTAATCTTCTGAACATCCTCAGCGAATTCCACATAGGTTTCATCCACCATGACGAAGATCCCCTTCCTCTTGCAGATATCAAGGATCTTACGCATATCACTCCTTGTAATAGCAGACGAGGTTGGATTATTCGGATTACAGATTGCTAACAGATCGACATCGGGAGTCATCTCCTTCTCAAGGGAAGGAATATCCAGAAGGAACTGATTCTCTTCCTCCAGGCGGTAATATAGAGTGCTGCCTCCGCCCAAAGCCACCTCCCGCTCGTATTCCGAATAGGTCGGACCTATGATCAGGGCTTTCTTCGGATGCCTGATCTGGATGAACAGAGAAATCAGTTCAGTGGAGCCATTCCCTACGATGATGTCATCGGGTTCGGCTTTTACATAATCAGCGATGCATTTTCTTAAGGAGGTGTACTCACGGTCCGGATAGCTCATGATGGCGTCAATCCGCTCCGCCAGGGAGGCTTTAAGCTTCGGAGATATTCCGAGAGGGTTGACATTGGCTGAGAAGCTGACGATGTCCTCCTTCTTTATTCCGTAAACCTTCTCAATTGTTTCTAAATCACTTCCATGAAAATGATCTGAATGTCTGATCATAGCCGATTTCTCCTTCCTGATCCTTAAGTTCTTTCCGTTATTACTTCCGGATAACGCATCCATTGATACGATTATACCAATTCAAGTGCATCTGCGATAATCCGTCACAAAATATTGTAGTGAATACGACCTACGGATTTCGACATGTACTAGATTTTTTTTCCTAAATCGATTATAATTATTATACATATTATATCTTTTTCTCAGCAAAAAGCAATGACCATGGGGTGATAAATTGAGGGAAAAAATCGAGCGTTTTTCAAATGGTGATTTTGAATACGAACTTCCTTTACTCTGCCTGTCCGAAGATACGCTTCAGTTTACCGTGGAAGCAGGAAAGGTGTATGAAGGAAGCTTTACCATAAGTAACAGTGCCGGCAGGTCTATGAAGGGTGTTCTTTACTCCTCGCACAGGTTATTTATCTTTGAATACAGCTCTTTTTTCGGTCCTGAGAATAGGATTGCCTACCGATTTGATGCCACTTATTTAAAAGCAGGAGACGACCTTCAGGGAGAACTTAACGTAGTAAGCGATTGCGGAGAACGTAAAGTACCGTTCCATGCGCAGATTGAGGCGCCTTACTGTATCACCTCCCTGGGTAAGGTGAAGGATCTGTTTCAGTTTGCGAATTTGGCAAGAATGGATTGGACCGAGGCTAAGAAAGTATTTCGTTCTGAGGATTTTGTCCGTGTCATCCTGGGGGATGACAGCAAATATAAAATGATCTATCACCATCTGCTAAAAAACATCTCTACCAGCCAGGCCTTGGAAGAATTCCTGATTGCAATACATAAAAAATCTAAAATAGAGTTAAGCATTGATAAAACCTATTTATCGTATCAGGTTTCGGAGGAGGAGTTCCTGGACAAGCTGATTCTGACAAAGAATGATTGGGGATATGCCGAGATCAGGGTCAGTACGGATGCTCCTTTTATCCGACTGGAGCAGAAATTCGTATGGGCTGACCGGTTTATCGGAAATACCCATCAGGTTTCCTTTGTGGTGGTTCCCCATAATATGAAGCCGGGTAATAACTATGGTAGGATCTTTATTAAGACTGTATTTCAGACAATCACCGTTGAGCTTTGCTGCGGCTACCATCCTGAGAAGCAGGTCCGTAACCGGCAGACTACAAGCTTCAGAAGACTTCCTTACAGACTGACGCAGAATTACCTTGAACTTAGGCTGGATCGTAAGAATCCGGTTCAATATTCGGAAGCGGCGGATGCAATTTTAAAAGAAGCTTCGGCTGCGGATAGTGATCAGGCTAAGCTGATGAAGATCCATCTGGCTATTGCGGCCGGAAAGAATCAGGCTGCAGGCCAGCTCCTTTCAGAAATCGCGAAGGGGGAGGCAGCATTAAAGAAGAACAAGACATTGCATTACTGTGCCTATCTTTATCTGGAGGCACTTTATCATAAAGATGAGGAGATTATACGCAATGCCACGGAAAAGATCCGCCATTATTACAGCAGCGGCCATTCTGACTGGCAGATCCTATGGCTTTTACTCTATACCGATAGACGTTACGAGAAGAACAAAGGCCAGAAGCTGAATGATATCAGAGAACAGTTTGAGGCCGGTTGCCGTAGCCCAATTCTGTATTATGAGGCACTTCTGATTTACAATGAGGAGCCGTACCAGCTAAGGGATTTAAATGATTTTGAGATTCAGGTCATGAATTTTGGTATAAAAAACGATCTGATATCCAAGGATACAGCACTTCAGTATACCTATCTGGCAGGCAGGAGAAAGAATTATCAGCTGTTGATTTTCCGGTCCCTGGCTGCATTATACGATAAGTATGGATTGACAGAGACCCTATCAGCTATTTGCTGTATGCTGATAAAGGGCCTGAAAAAATCACCGGAATATTTTAAATGGTTCCGTCTGGGAGTCGAAGCACAGCTTCGTATCACGGAGCTTTATGAGTATTATGTCTATTCGGCAGAGGAAGGGCGGGAAGAGCTTCTGGCGGAGCCGGTTCTGCTTTATTTTATCTACAACAGCAGCTTGAATGACCGGAAGAGAGCCTTCCTGTATGCGAATATTATCAAGAATAAGGATAAGATCAGTACAATCTATCGGAGCTATTATAAGAGGATGGAGGTTTTCGCCCTTAAGCAGCTGGAGGCACATAATATCAGCCCGAATCTGGCCATCCTGTACCGAGAATTCCTGGAGGACAGTGCCGTCCGGCCGGAGATGGCGAAGCATCTTCCCTATGTCATCTTTACCCATGAGATACGTTGTAATAATCCTAATATGGTATCCGTCTCGGTCATCCATCGGGAACTGAAGGAGGAGGAAAATACTCCTCTGAATGAGGGAAGGGCATATATCCAGCTATATTCGGAAGAAACGGATATTTTCTTCCTGGATGCTTTTGGGAACCGTTACACCGTATCGGTGGACTATGAGCATCATGCTCTGCTGCCAATGAAAGAGAAAGAATATCTGGACCTGGAGTACTTAGGTCACCCGATGCTGCTTTTGCATCTCTTCGATCGGTATTATCATAACAGGACCATGACTGAACAGGCAATGAATCTGAGAAGGCAGGTACTGAATATCCAGGGATTGAAGGAGAAATATCGCACAGCCTGTCTGGTGGACCTGATCGATTATTATTATGAGAACTATAATGAGGAGCTTTTGGAGCAATATCTTAATGACATCAGGCTGAATTCCGTAAAAGAGCAGGATCGTGTCCGCTTTATGGAATATCTGGCAGTCCGCGGGCATTATAATCAGGTACTGGAGGCACTGAAGAACTATGGTTATGAGGGTATCTCAGTAAAACGTCTGGTCAGACTTTGCTCCTCCTTAATTAGCAATACTGAGGGGGAAAGCGGCCAGGAACTGTTAACCTCCCTCTGCTGGTATATCTATTCCAAAGGAAAATATGATGAGGCAATTCTTAAATTTCTGATCAGAAATTATGAAGGTCCGACAGATCAGCTTTATCATTTATGGAATTCGGCAGAAGGCTTTGAACTGGAGAAGTACAGGCTGGAGGAGAGACTGCTGCTGCAGCTTCTTTTCACAGAGAGCAACTCGGTGGATAGTTTCCGAATCTTCGGAAGTTATTATAAAAATGTATCAAACCAGAAATTAATCAGAGCCTTTCTTACCTATCATGCATATCGGTACCTGATCCATGACTGCGGTATCAGCGAGGAACTCTATCCAGTCATGAGAAGGGAATTAAATTATGAGGAGAATGAGATCTGTCTGCTGGCCTGGCTGAAATATCACGCGGGCAATGCGAAATTAATCGATGGCGAGCAGGATTTTACCGCCTACCACATCAGCAGGATGGAGAAGAAAGGAATTCGGCTGCCGTTCTTCATGGATTACGCAGTTAAATTTAAGCTGCCCGGTCATATGACGGATAAATTCTATATTGAACACAAGGCGGATCCTCGCTGCCAGGTTTACCTTCATTACCGGCTTCTGAAGGAGCATACGAATACGGAGTTTATTACAGAGCGGCTCCCCAATACCTATTTGGGGATTCATGTGAAGGAGATTATCCTGTTCTATAATGAAGTATTGGAATATTATATCACCGAAGAAGCGGATGGCAGGGTAAGGGTTACCGATACCTGTCAGATGCATAATAGCCGTGAGGCTTCTTCGGAAGAGGATTCTAAATATAATCAGATCAACCTGATGTTATTGGCCCGGGAGTTGCGGGATGAGAAGACAGTAATAGACATGATGGAGCACTACTTAAGGGCAGAGCATGTCATGGAACATTGCTTTACACCGATCATGTAACGATTAGGGAAGGGGAGAAGGAAAATGGAGAATCAGCGGAAACTGATCGTTGGCTATGATTTGTGTGAAGATATTACGCAGATCAGCTGTTACAGCTATAAAACCTTTGAACCCATACCGGTCAGTCCGGATGATAACGAGGAGAACAGCAGAATCCCAACCGTACTGTGCATCAACCATGATACGAAGCTATGGAGCTATGGTAACGAAGCCTTGGCCAGTGGCAGGGCAGGAGATGGGATTTTGTTTGACAGACTTCTTACGAAACTTAAAAACGGGGAAGAGACGGAAGTTTTCGGACAGACCTTTACCGCGGCAGCACTGATTGAGAAATTCTTAAGGAAATCCCTGACTCTCATTAAAAATTATTTCCCGACAGAGACGATTACGAAGTTGGTGGTAACCTTAAGGGAAACAGACCCCAGGATTGTGGAAGGAGTTTATGAAGCCTTATACCAGCTGGGATTGGAGAAGGACAGGGCGGTGGTCATGAGCCATACAGGAGCCTATATGTATTATGCCCTCAGCCAGGACAGATCCTTATGGGTGAATGATGTTGGTCTTTTTGACTTTAACGAAGACAGTCTTAGCTATTACCAGATCAGTATTAACCGGAGATCTGTTCCGATGATTGCCGGAATGGAGAAGAAGGATTTTACAGATACCTTAAACTATCCCATGCTGAAGCAGAAAGGGATTAATCCGGGGTATACCTTTGAGAATATAGCCAATACGGTATTGTTCAAACAGATCGTTTCTACGATCTATTTTACCGGGTCAGGTTTTGAGGGTGGCTGGGCTGAGGAAGCCATCCGGGGCCTCTGCGCCGGACGTCGGGTATTCCTTGGACAGAATATCTATACGAAAGGGGCATGTTATGCAGCCAAGGAGCTCTCCGGAGATAAGAAGCTGGGAGACATTATCCTTTTGAATAATGAGATGCTGGTAAGCTCCGTCTGGATCAAGGTTTTTACTGATGCGGTGGCGAAGGAGCTGCTGCTTACAGATGCAGCAGTCCCATGGTACGAGGTAGATAAGGAAATAGAGGTAATCCCTATGGGAGAACCGGAGCTGGAGATTGTCATTAAGAATATCATGACGAGGGAGATCATCAGAGAGAGACTTCGACTGAACGTCCTTCCCGCAGGCCGTCCTGACAGGATGACCAGGCTCGGCATCAAGCTTACCTTCCTCGAAAGAACCGTTGCCAGAATAACGGTTACCGATTTGGGTTTTGGGGAATTCTATCCGCAGACAGATAAAACATGGGAATTTACGATCGATGTATAGCATGTCAATTTGCTTCGATTTTACTAACAAGTAATACAAACATATTTTATATGCAACACGCTTCCGCTTGGATGAATCACGTAATGGTACATAAGGCCACATAATACGTGGCCTAAGTACCAACGGATTCATACAGTTGCCTATTAAAATATGTTTGCTATTACTTAAGATATCTAGAGATAATATTATTACTAAAAGTTTCTCTTGTAATAGACAAATAGAAATGAGGATACATTCCATGGGAACACTGATACTATGCAGCGGATTAAGAACGAAGCGGCCTTTTGTTTTTCCTGCTACGGGAATTAGAATTTACACCATCGAAGAGCTGTGCTATTATATCGAGAGCCATATTTATTTCATTGATCAGGATACCTTCTCCTATACTCTGTTTGACTGGATCGGAACTGAGCTGGGACTTACTGTCCGCGCTGAGAAGCTGAAACTGCTTAAGGATCAGAAGGCTGATATTAAGACGCTGCTTGCTGCAATCCTTTGCAGTGCGGATTATTATACTGAGCCGGAGATGAAAAGACTGATTAAAACCGTGGATGAAGTGAACGGTATGTCACCCATCAAGAGAAGCAGTCTCCGTGCCTTCAGTTATCTGAAGGACAGAAAATATTCCGAAGCGGCCTTCGAATATGAACAGCTGTTGAATTCGAAGGAAGCGTCTGACATGACTCCGGAGGAGTACGGTGATATCCTTCATAATCTCGCAGTAGCCCGTTTACATAGCAAAGGATTGACAGAAGCTTCTGAGATCTTCCGTCAGGCATACGAACGCAATCACAGACAGGAAAGTGTCAGACAGTATCTCTATACCTTGAGGCTAAGTAACAGAATGGACCAATTCCATGAGAAGGCTGAGGAATATGGAGTCCAGAATGAACTATGTGAAGAGATACTGCTCACCGTGGAAGAGCTTGATACCCAGGCAATGGATAGTGAAGGTATGTCAGAGCTTAATAAGATAAAGGAACTTAGAGCTGGAGGAAGATTAACTGAATACCGGAAGAGAATTGATGAAATACTGGAGGGCTGGATGTCATCCCTCAGACAGTTATAACATTTTTATGATGATGAGATGGCTAAGGAATGGCTGATACAGGAGAGAAAAGACATGGGATGGTTATCAAGATTTACCTCAGGGAAAAAAGGCAGGAATATTGAGGAGCGAATGAGTGAAAAGGAAGCATCCTTACGCTTCTCCTCTGAATCAGGCAAATCCTCCAGAATGAATACGAAATCGGAGCGGCAGGCAACCATCAGAGAATACTGCGAACAAATTGCAGAAAATCGCAAACAAATTGAGGAGGCGAAAGCGGAATATCAGGCAGTAAGCTCCTATCTTACAGATATACAGAAGATAGACCTGATTCCGAGGGAGCAGCGGGAGAACCTGGAGGATGCGGCACGCAGGATTATAAACTTAAATAAGGAGCGGGAGAAGTATAGAGAGAAGAATACCAGTATAACGGATGCACAGTACCGACTCTTTGAACGCTATGAGCTTACGCTCCCCAGGGAAATAGAAGCTTTAGGAGAAAGCGAAAATTATCAGAAGGTAATTGAGACGGATTTGGAGCAGTTGGAGCAGGAGAAGCAGAGGCTATTATTCGAGGAGGAGGATATCGCTAAGAAGCATTCCATCTTAAAGGGAATAGGCATAACGACCTGTGCTATCGTAATTCTTCTATTCGGAGTATTTGCACTGTTAGCGAACACCACGGGGGCGGATCTGACGATACCTTTTCTGCTTACCGTGATGATGGGAATGGCTTCGACAATCTATATCTATCTTGAATCGAGGAAGAATGTTCATGATATTAAGCTGGTGGAGTTGAAGCAGAATCGCCAGATCACGCTGATGAATAAGGTAAAATTAAAATCCGTAAATAACCGTAATTATCTGGATTATGCCTATAATAAGTATATGGTAGATAATTACAGACATCTGCGAACTGCCTGGGAAGAATTCATCAAGGTAAAGGATGCTTCCAGAAGATATCAGAATAATACGGAGCTTCTGGAATTTTATCATAATGAACTGGTTCATGAACTTAAGAAGTTTGGCATTGCTGATGCGGAGGTCTGGATCTATCAGCCTACAGCAATCCTTGATCATAAGGAAATGGTTGAAGTCAGACATCGTCTCAATGTCCGCAGGCAGAAGTTGAGGGAGAGGATCGAGCTGAATAACAAGCAGAGGGAAGACGCTATAGAACTGATCAACAGAATTGTCAAGGATTATCCGGATTGTCAAGAGGATGCGATCCGCATTCTGAAGCAGTTTAAGCTGCAGTAGTAACTCAGAGGGCCAACCGTTTGACCCTGGTCACCGATAGGAATATAAACCAGGCAGCAACCGGATATTACCGATAGTCGATAGAATAATTCAGGCGGATTAATATGAGCAAAAAACGATTAAAACAAAGAATATTTATTATAATGATAGCAGCCATCTGCTGTATGGTACTAATGCTCTTAAGCTTCATAGCAGTTAACCTGTATATCAAGGGATCTGTGAAAGGTCGGATCCTGACTCAGGAGGAAGCAGCAGAGCTTGAAGCTGATTGTATCTTGGTTCTTGGGGCAGGAGTATGGGAGAACGGTAAGCCAAGTCAGATGCTTGCTGACCGATTGAATCAGGGAATAGAACTATATAATACCGGGGCTTCGGATCGACTGCTGATGAGCGGGGATCATGGCCGTGTGGGATATGATGAAGTGAATGTAATGAAGGACTATGCGATCGCAAGAGGAATACCCTCCGGACATATTTTCATGGACCACGCAGGTTTCTCCACCTATGAAAGCATGTATCGTGCCCGAGATATTTTCAAAGCTAAAAAGGTAATCATAGTGACCCAGAGATATCATATGTATCGGGCGCTTTACACTGCCAGGGCGTTAGGCCTTGATGCTTATGGGGTTGCATCAGATCCCTGGGAATACAGTGGTCAGAGATATCGGGAGCTTAGGGAGTTTGCTGCAAGAATGAAGGACTTTTGGTACACAATTGTAAAACCAAAGCCCACCTATCTCGGGGATACCATTCCGGTGTATGGGGATGGAGATGTTACAAATGATGAATAGCAATAATAAAACGAGTCACAGGGAGGAAGCATATGGCAGAGAGTGTCAACTGTGAGAGCTGTAATAATTTTATCTATGACGATGAATATGGCTATTATGTCTGTGAGGCAGATCTAGATGAGGATGAGATGGAACATTTCATAAAGAAATCCTTCAGAAATTGTCCCTATTATCAATACCGGGATGAATACAAGATTGTCAGAAAACAGATCTAGTAATAAAACAGGACTAAAAAGCTAACAGAAGGAGAAGACTAAAACAATAATTATAAAAAATACTTGACATAAGGAAGAACTTTGCATAGTATATAACTAAATTCCATAAAGGGAAATGTAGTGATGGAGAGGGATGGAACAGCAGCGCTTATCAGAGAGGATCGCCCACCGGCTGAAAGGTGGTCCAAAGCAGGCATCCAACTGTAGCTCCGGAACAGCAGCTCTGAAGCCTTAGGGTGAGTAGGAGATGCCGGGAAGTCCCGTTACAGACAAATAAGTTGGCAGCAGGAATAATGTGCGTTACTGTTACTATAAATAGAGCCATAAGCTCTAAACGTCATATATAACCTCAGCTCCAAGAATAAAGGTGGTACCACGGTTCTTCGTCCTTTGCGTCGAAGGACCTTTTTTATTGCAAATGTCCATGGATGGACATTTGAGGTGTAAGCGTCATGGAGGACGCTTTACACCGACAGACCGTTATCGTTACAAACGTAAGCTTAGCGATACAGGAAGCGGATAACCGGAGGAAAATTTATGACCGGTACACAGGAGCCGTAAAATGAATCGTAAAATGAGCCATAATGAACAGATATGAAATTATTTTAAGGACCACACCGGCAAAACCGCCGTATGCTAAAAGAAGGAGAGATAACATGGAAAAGGAACTCGCTAAAACCTATGACCCGAAGGATATTGAGGAGAAGTTATACGAGAAATGGGAGGAGAATAAGTACTTCCACGCAGAAGTAGATAGAACCAAGAAACCCTTCACAATTGTGATTCCCCCGCCGAACATTACCGGACAGCTCCATATGGGGCATGCCCTGGATAATACGATGCAGGATATCCTAATTCGCCAGAAGAGGATGCAGGGGTATAATGCCCTGTGGCAGCCGGGCACGGATCATGCCAGTATTGCTACCGAGGTCAAGATCATTGAACAGCTTCGTAAGGAAGGCATCGAGAAGGTTGATTTAGGCAGAGAGGGCTTTCTTGAGAGAGCCTGGCAATGGAAGGAAGAGTACGGCGGAAGGATCATCTCACAGCTAAAGAAGCTGGGCTCCTCCTGTGACTGGGACAGAGAGCGTTTTACGATGGATGAGGGCTGTTCTGCTGCTGTTACGAAGGTTTTCGTAAAGCTTTTCGAGGAAGGTTATATTTATAAGGGATCCAGAATCATCAACTGGTGCCCGGTATGCAAGACCTCTATCTCCGATGCGGAAGTAGAATATGAGGAACAGGCAGGACATTTTTGGCATATCAAATATCCCATTGCTGATGGAGACGGCTTCGTTGAGGTTGCAACCACCAGACCGGAGACCATGCTTGGAGATACCGCAGTTGCTGTTCATCCGGAGGATGACAGATATAAGCATCTGATCGGGAAGAAGGTCATACTGCCCATCGTTAACAAGGAGATTCCTGTAGTAGCCGATGAATATGTGGATATGGAATTCGGTACCGGTGTTGTTAAGATAACTCCCGCCCATGACCCGAATGATTTCGAGGTAGGTAAGAGACATAACCTTCCGGAGATCAATGTTATGAATGATGATGCTACGATCAATGCAAACGGTGGGAAGTATGCCGGCATGGATCGCTATGAAGCTCGTAAGCTGATTGTAAAGGAACTGGGAGAGCAGGGCCTTTTGGTGAAGGTAGCAGATCATAGCCATAATGTAGGCACCCATGACCGCTGCCATACCACGGTAGAACCTCTGATCAAGCCACAGTGGTTTGTGAAGATGGAGGAACTGATCAAACCGGCAGTAGAGGCAGTAAAATCCGGTGAAATTCAGTTTGTTCCGGAGCGTTTTGATAAGATTTATTTTAACTGGACCGATAACATCCGTGACTGGTGTATCTCCAGACAGCTCTGGTGGGGGCACCGTATCCCGGCCTATTACTGTGATGGATGCGGTGAGGTGATTGTTTCGGAAGAAGAGCCCTCCAGATGTCCGAAGTGCGGCAGCACCCATCTTCGTCAGGATGAGGATACCCTGGACACCTGGTTTTCCTCCGCATTATGGCCGTTCTCAACCCTCGGCTGGCCGGAGAAGACAGAGGACCTGGATTATTTCTATCCGACGGATGTTCTCGTAACCGGATACGACATCATCTTCTTCTGGGTCATCCGTATGGTATTTTCGGGGTACGCCCATATGGGTGAGAAGCCGTTCAGTAAGGTACTGATCCATGGACTGGTTAGGGATTCCCAGGGCAGGAAGATGAGTAAATCCCTCGGTAACGGTATTGATCCGCTCGAGGTGATTGATAAATATGGTGCAGATGCGCTTCGCTTCTCTTTAATTACCGGTAATGCACCCGGTAATGACATGAGATTTTATTGGGAGAGAGTAGAGGCCAGCAGAAACTTTGCGAATAAGGTTTGGAATGCTTCCCGCTTCATCATGATGAATCTGGAGAAGGCAGAAATCGCGGAGACTGTTGATGTAAAGCTGCTGACCGGAGCGGACCGCTGGATCTTGGCGAAGGCTAACGCCTTGGTAAAGGAAGTTACCGATAATCTGGAGAGCTTCGAGCTTGGTATTGCTCTGCAAAAGATATATGATTTCATCTGGGAGGAATTCTGCGATTGGTATATCGAGATGGTAAAACCCAGACTGTATAGCGAGACGGATGAGACGAAGGCGGCAGCTTTATGGACCCTGAAGCATGTATTGATCACTTCCTTGAAGCTACTTCATCCCTATATGCCTTTCGTTACGGAGGAGATTTTCTGTACCCTTCAGGAGATGAGCGGACATAAGGAAGCAGATTCTATCATGATTTCAGCATGGCCCGTATACCAGCCGGAGTGGGAGTTTGCGAAGGAGCTGGAAAGCATCGACCTGATAAAGGAAGCAGTCAAAGGCATCCGAAATGTACGCAGCAACATGAATGTCCCTCCGAGCAGGAAGGCTTCTGTAATCGTGGTTTCTGACAGTAGTAAGGTCAGAGACATCTTCTCGGAAAGCAGGGTGTTCTTCGCAACACTGGGCTATGCCAGTGAAGTATTGATCCAGGAGGATAAGTCCGGTATCAGCGAGGATGCCGTATCCACCGTAATACCCGGAGCAGTCATCTATATTCCTTTTGCTGATCTGGTTGATATCGATAAGGAAATTGAACGGTTGACAAAGGAGAAGGAACGTCTGGAGGGCGAGCTGAAGCGCGTGAACGGTATGCTTTCCAATCCGAACTTCGTAAATAAGGCTCCTGAGAGCAAGCTGGTGGAAGAGAGAGCAAAGCTTGAGAAATATAACGATATGATGAGACAGGTATCAGAGCGACTGGGGCAGCTAAGCAAATAACCTCCTAGAATATATGGTTATGGGAAAGGAAAGGGCTGTTTCACAATAAGTTTAAAGAATACAAGAGGCCCTTTATGTTCCCCATAATGCACTGTTTGCTGAACAGATTGTGGATTATGTAGTGACAGATGCGGACATTTATGTCCGAAGATGGCATACATAATCAAAATCTGTCCAGGAACCAGTGTGTGAGGGGAACATATATGGAGCCTCTTGTATCTCTAAGCCATTAAGAAACAGCTCCTTTTGTGAGAAAAAAGGATGTTATAATGCCGACAGAGCTGTTAGGTTTTTATACAATCTTAATATCATCGCTTTGAATTTTAACAGCTTACTAATATGAAGTGTGGGAGTATTAATACATTCTTAATATCGAAAGCATTAAAATATCAGTATATATTATTTCGCAAGAGGGTGAAGGAATGCTGATATTTTTGCTTATTGTTATGACGATCCTGTTTATCTGTTTCGGGTTTTATATCATGGCTAAGGTGGATAAATTCGCGGTAAAGGTGAGTAAAGCAAATGAGGAATATAAAGCTGGTCCGGCTGCAATTGTACTGGGAAGGTCGGAGCTTGCAGCTCAGGTGGGTTTACTTTTGGAAAAAAACAAATACCGAGTTCTATATCTAACTGAACCATACCTGATGGAACGGGAACAAAACTTCGTTTCCTTATTCGCCTTATCGGATAATGACTCTGACAATATTGTTTTATATAAAATCGGTTATAAATTATATGGGATTGAGAATATGATCAGTATTTGCAATGACAGCAGGAACGAGAGCATTTTCACCAGGGAGAAAATACCCTTCTTGTCCTATCAGGATGCTACGGCAGAGAGATTATATGAGATAGCAATCAAAAATAATTAAGCATAGCTGCAATAAATATGGTAAAATACCTCTATAAGAGTGCATATGGATGCTGACTCCCAATTTTGCGTGTACAGGAGCATGGAGGTTTTTATGAACTTAAGATATTATCTAAGGCTGATTCCGATCTTACTGATTACTACGATCAGCTCCTTGGCTTTGAAGCAATTTGGGGTGGATAAAGAAAACATCCTAATGATATTTATCGTAGGGGTGCTTTTGGTAACCGCATCATCGAACGGTTACCGCTATGGCATTATTGCGTCTTGCTTAAGTGTAATGATCTTCAATTATTTCTTTACGGAACCATTTCATACCTTTGCAATCAAAAACACGAATGATATTACATTAATGTTGTTTTTTCTGATTGCATCGGTCATATCCTCCAGCCTGACAACCAGATTTCAGCGGCAGCTTCAGATTTCACAGAATAATGAGCAGACAGCCAAGCTGTTATATGAAGTGTCACAAAGGCTTTTGAATGTGACCGGTGATGAGAATATTATCCGTCAGGGAATACGCTGTATCAAAGAGTATACAGGACTTGACAGTGTTGTGGAATTAATCGAGAACAGTCAGGTTTATGTCAGCGATAATTTTATCGCCGATAAGAATCAAGAAAGCATTCAGCTGCCGATTACCGGACTTGCCAAGTTATTAGGAACACTCAAGATATATTCTGCGAATTTTAATCTCAATATGAAGCAGGAATGGCTGGTTAAAACTGTGGCTGCGCAAATGGGCATAGCGTTGGACAGGGAGTTTGTGTACAATGAGCGGGAGAATATCCGTATTGCGATGGAACGGGAACATCTTAAGAGTAACCTCCTTCGAAGTATCAGTCATGATTTACGAACTCCGTTGACCGGGATCTCCGGAGCCAGCAGTTATATCGTACAGCGTGGCAGGAATCTGGATTATAAGAGTATAGAACGTTTAGCTGCAGACATTAACGAACAGGCTGTATGGCTCACTACTCTGGTTGAGAACATTTTAAACATGACTCGGATCGATAGCGGTAAGCTGCAGGTGAATAAGCAGTCAGAAGTAGTGGAGGATGTGATAAATGAGGCGGTCGGTCATGTGGCACGCCTTGCCGACAGACCATTTTCTATTATCAAGCCAAAAGAGTTAGTGACTGTCCCGATGGATGGAAAAATGATTACTCAGGTTCTCATCAATCTTTTGGATAATGCTGTTTCACACACTCCGAAGGACAGTCCGATTGAGCTCTATGTAAACCAAAAGGAAGACTGCCTGGAATTTGGGGTTGCGGATGGAGGAGAAGGAATAGCTCCTCAGCTATCAGATCATATCTTTGATGCCTTTGTCACAAGCGGCAAGACCAGTGCTGACGGAAAGAAGGGGATTGGTCTTGGTCTGGCGATTTGTAAGGCGATCGTAGAATCCCATGGTGGAACCATTCGATTGGAACAGTCTCAGCTTGGTGGAGCATTATTTGTCTTTACCCTGCCATATGGTGAACGTCCGGATAGTAAGAATAATTGATATAAAAGTTGTTGAACAATGAAAAATACAAGACATTAAAGGAAGGATAATCGTGGAGGATAATAGTTCGATTTTAGTCGTAGAGGATGACAAATATATCATGTCCTTAATCAGTATATTATTGAAGGATGAAGGATATAAATCCTATCATGCGGTAACAGGGAAAGAAGCGATTGGATTGTTCTTTGCCAATCATCCCGATATCATCCTTCTGGATCTCGGCTTGCCGGACGTTGATGGGATTGAGGTGATCAGACAGATACGGGAGAAGAGTAACAACCCGATCATTGTGGTATCTGCCCGAGAAGAAGAAAGTGAAATCATTAAGGCACTGGATTGCGGAGCGGATGATTATGTAACAAAGCCCTTCTATACCGGTGAGCTTCTTGCCAGAATCAGAGTTGCGCAAAGAAAGATCAACAGTGCGACTAATCCGGATAACCTGGAAGCCTTTATCTGCGATCATTTAACTGTGGATTACACGAAGGGTCTTGTGTTTGTGGATGACAATGAAGTCCATTTAACACCCATAGAATATAAGCTCCTTAAGATTCTGATTGCAAACAGAGGTAAGGTTCTTACACATAACTATATCATAAATCAGGTTTGGGGCTATGGTGAGGAAGGGGATGCAAAAAGTCTGAGAGTTTTTATGGCGAGTCTTCGCCGTAAAATTGAAAGAGATACAGCTAATCCCCGATTTATTCTTACTCAGATGGGAATTGGCTATCGATTTGCTGAGAAATAGTACAAGGATGAAAGGAGGATTCATATGGAATACATAAACAGAGAATTATCACCGGAACAACGGGAAGTACTGCTCGAGGTATTGAAAAACCGATTTGAGAAGAATAAGAACCGTCATATTGCTCTGGAATGGTCAAAGGTACAGGAAAGGCTGGAAACGAAATCGGATAAGCTATGGTCACTCAATGAAATGGAAGCTACCGGTGGAGAACCGGATGTAATCGGTTATGACGAAAAGACCGGTGAATTTATTTTTTGTGACTGCTCCGCAGAAAGTCCAAAGGAGCGAAGAAGTATCTGTTACGACCATGAAGCCCTGGAGTCAAGGAAAGAAAACAAACCAAGAACAAGTGCCGCCGGTATGGCAGCCGAAATGGGGATCGAACTACTGTCGGAAGAACAATATCGTGAGCTACAGAAGCTCGGGAGCTTTGATCAGAAGACTTCCAGCTGGCTCAATACTCCGGTAGAGATCAGAAAACTCGGTGGCGCTATCTTTGGCGATTTCCGTTACGGCCGGGTCTTCGTGTATCATAATGGTGCGGAATCCTATTATAGTGCCAGGGGCTTTCGTGGAGCACTTAGGGTGTGAACATGAGGGGGAATGGTATGAAGAATGTTGTTATTACGGGAAGCACCCGTGGCTTGGGACTGGAGATGGCAAAAGAATTTTTAAGATCAGGGTGTAACGTGACAATCTCCGGTTCAAAACCGGAATCCTTCCATCATGCCAGGGAAGAATTGAAGGGCTATGAGAAGCAGTATATTTATTTGACTTGTAACGTCAGGCAGCTGGCAGATATAAAAAGCCTATGGTTGAAATCTGTGGAAAAATGGGGGCAGGTAGATATTTGGATCAATAATGCCGGACAGAACTGCCCACGGGAATCACTTTGGAATACTCCGGAAGAATACATGGATGCTGTCGTCGATACGAATATTAAGGGAGTTATCTATGGGTCTAAGGTGGCTGCCGAACATATGCTGCAGCAGGGCCAGGGTCAAATTTGGAATATGGAGGGCTTAGGCTCCAACGGTATGATCATAGAGCAGACCATCCTGTATGGAACCTCAAAGTCTGCCCTGACCTACTTTACGAAAGGATTGGCAAAGGAACTAAAAAATACTCAGGTTAAGGTGGGAAGGCTGTCTCCGGGAATGGTGCTGACAGATTTCATTACAAAATCACCAACCGGTGAAATTTCTTCAGTTACGAAGGATAAGAAATTCTTAAGAGTATTCAATACTCTGGGCGACCGGCCGGATACTGTAGCCAGGTTCTTCGTACCCGAAATACTTAAGAATACAAAGCAGAATGCACATCTGGTTTGGCTGACTAATCTGAAATCCATGAAGCGATTTATGGCTGCTCCCTTCCGTAAGCGAGAACTGCTATAGCAACAGACAATAAAATGTTACTTTGTATCATTACATAATAATCTAAGAACAGGCGAATGAAGTACCGATCACTTGCCTGTTCTTTTTTTGTTCGGACATATAACTATGATCAAACTTGGCATTCTGATATCGGTATCAAATGGAACGAAAGCACAGAAAAAAATCAATTTTATCAGAAAGTATCTTACGAAGAGAAATATTATTGCGCATCAGAATATAATATACAGAATATGCCCCTACTACGAGGTGTTAAATGAATCTAAATGATAATGTTATGAGTTACTATTGCATGGAACCACAGGTAGCCAAGAATCTATCCAATAAGACAATTACAGTTCCCATGATGGAAGCCATCACTCCCAGATGGTTGCTTTCCTTCCTTCCCTGGGTATCCGTAGAAGCCGGTATATATCGGCTTAACCATGTGAGGAGAAACTATACTTCGGAAATGGACCCATATGAGAATCCGGAGCAGCTGCCAAGGGTAAGAACGGATAACCTGAAACACCGTGAGCTGCCGGAAACCTTTCCCGATTATGAGGAAACGCCGAAGGACCATACCTTAAGCGTGGTACAGACCATATTAAAAATGAATACCCATGTAACGGATATTTTCAATTCACCGTTGAATCAGAAGGATGAAGAAATGAGACTCACGATAGAAGCGATGAAGGAAAAACAAGAGTGGGAAATCATCAATAATGATGAATTCGGACTGCTACATACTGTATCCCCACGAATGAGAGTTGCTCCCAGATATGGTGTTCCGACACCGGATGATATGGATGAGCTGCTATCCAGGGTATGGAAAAAGCCTGCATTCTTCCTGGCTCATCCCAGAGCAATCGCTGCTTTTGGAAGAGAATGTACCCGTAGAGGAGTTCCGCCGGCAACAGTAACTATCTTCGGTTCTCCTTTTATTACCTGGAGAGGGGTTCCCATCGTCCCCTGTGATAAGCTTCTGGTGGATGGGAAGGCATGTAATATGTCCCCGGTTGGTAAGACCAATATTCTTCTGATGAGAGTGGGAGAGAAGGATCAGGGTGTTATCGGACT
>JAEZJW010000188.1 GCA_023415595.1 Bacillota bacterium | reverse complement strand
TTGCTCAGCTGTGCGATATGCTTGCCATATTCGATCGGGGTCTTGAAGGGCTTCGTAAAGTTCTTTGATACCAGAATGGCAAAGTTCGTATTGTTTGTCTTATATTCCTTTGATTTATAGGCATGTCCGTTAACGACAGCCAGATTATTTTCATAATATTCCGTAGCCACTTCTCCGGAAGGATTCGTACAGAAGGTACGTACCTTATCATCGAAGGTGGGAGTATAGTAAACCAGTTTGGCTTCATACAGATTCTTGTTTAAGAATTCCATAACCTCATCCCGGACCTCAACGCGGACCCCGATATCCACTGTTCCGACCTTGGTCTCAATCCCATGGGCATGGCAGATCTGGCTGAACCAGTCGGAGCCTTCCCGGCCAATTGCAGCTACAATCTCCTCAGCATAGAAGGTATCGCCCTTCGTTGTAGTAATACCCCTCGCCTTTTGGTCCTCAATCAGGATATCCTGCACCATGGTGTTGAACATCATTTCCACACCGGAGGCAAGCAGATGCTCCTGAAGTCTGGTATATATTTTATAACCTTCTTCCGTGCCGAGATGGCGGATCGGACATTCAATCAGCTTTAGATTTGCATTAATGGCTCTTCTTCTGATCTCACGGATCTCTGCTTCCTTGTCCACACCGTATACATTCGTATCGGCACCGAACTTCAGATAGATGTCATCGGATTCCTTAATCAGTTCACGAGCCTTATCATAACCTAGGATTTCGGGGAGGTTTCCTCCTACATCCGGGGATAGGGACAATTTTCCGTCAGAAAACGCTCCGGCTCCGGCGAAGCCCGTAGTGATGGAGCAGGGTTTACAGCCGACACAATGTTTGGTGATTCTCTTCGGGCAGTTCCGATTCTCAATCGGTCTGCCTTTTTCCACCATCAGGATCTTAAGATCCTTATTTTCTTTGATCAGCTCATAAGCACAAAAGATACCGGAGGGGCCAGCACCTATAATTATCACATCATATTTCTGCATACGTAAGCTCCTTTCGTGTGTTGTCTCCCGCAACCTCGCTAATTCTATCATATCAGACAGACAAATACAAGTATGTCTGATAAAAACAAGTGTCCGCAGAACGAAAACGTACAGAGGAAGGAACCGGGCCTGATTAAATGATATGATAATACCTTAAAGCCTGTTCTACTCCATCCCGATCCACATCCTCCGTGATATAGGAAGCCTGCTTCAGGACCTCTTCACTTGAATTACCCATGGCAATGCTATACCTGGCATAATTGAGCATGGGAAGGTCATTGGAGCTATCCCCAAGTGCATAAGTATTATCGTGAGAAATCTTAAGGTGCTCCTCCAGGAAGCGGATCCCGGTAGCCTTCGAGAAACCGAGGGGGACGACTTCATAGAAATGAAAACCCCGGTCAATAAATTCAAAGGTAGATTTATATTTTTCATAGAAGGCAGACAGATCGCCGTCTTCTCTGGGAATAACGCAGAATTTATCACACTCGATATCAGGCTCTTTAAAAGTCAGGACACGAAAGCCATGGTTATGAAGCTGGCTGTTACGAACCTTTACAAAGAAGGGATTTTTCACGGCGTCATCATAGTATATGGCTTTGGTACCCTCCAAAACTGCATCCAGCTGATACTGATCAAAGTCTGCGATAATATTTCTGGTCAGCACAGAGTCAATCGTACGATGGAGTAAAACGCTATTCTGATAAGAGATATACGTCCCGCAGCCACAGATATAGCCATCAAAGCCAATCGCAGTAATCTCTCCTTCAATCTCAGCCAGGGACCGTCCGGTATTCACAAAGGCCAGATGCCCGTTCCTTTGGGCGGATTTTATCGCATTCCTGGTACTTTCTGATATATGAAAGCTTCTGTGGCTTAGGATTGTCCCATCCACATCAAAAAATATCATTTTTCTGTCCATGTTGCCTCCTATAATACCGCTTTTCGGGCGATCATAGTATACTCAGTAGGCTTGAGAAACTCGCGTAGCTTGTTTCTTCCTAGGGATTTTGGTTCTTTCAAAATACCTTACACCATTGAATTAGTATTGTCATATTCTATCATAGATACTATGTAGAAGCAATGAACGGAGTAAATAATGGACATATATGTCGTACAACCCGGAGATACCATTGATTCTATCGCCGCTTTATATGGAGTAGCAGCGAACAGGCTGATACAGGATAACGGACTGAAAAATCCATTTGACCTGGTACAAGGCCAAACGATCGTGATTGCCCGTCCTTCTAAAGAACATACGGTTCAGGAAGGAGACACAGTCGCCGGTATTGCTTCCTTATATGGTGTAACTGTAATGCAATTATTACGTAATAATTCCTTCCTGAATGACAGGGAGTATATTATCCCCGGTGAGACCTTGGTCATCAGCTATCCTGCCGAACGGGAGATCGCTGCAATCGGCTATACTTACCCCTTTATCAGGGAAGACATTCTTCGAAGAACTTTACCTTATCTGACCTACCTGTCTGTGCTGAATTACCGGGCATCGGACGAGGGAGTAGTTACGACATACTCGGATGACACAGAGATCGTCCGTATCGCGAAGGAATTCGGAACTATTCCGCTCGCTATGCTGACCACGCTGTCGGCCCAGGGAGAAGCTGATTTAAATGTGGCTTACAAGCTGCTGCTTAACGTAGAATATCAGGAAAAACAGCTGGATAATTTAATCAATATCATGAGAGAGAAGGGTTATCTGGGGGCGAACTTTGTGTTTTACTTCATCAATACAGATAATCAGGCATTATATGAAGGCTTTCTTAAGAGAGTTAATGACCGTTTAACTAGAGAGGGTTTCTTAGTATTCGTAACGATTAATTTCCAGGCGGAACATAAAGACGGGGAAATAGTAATTGAGAAGATTGATTACGCGGCAATTGCCCGGCTGGTCAATCAGATTGTTTTTCTGCGTTTTATTTGGGGGGTAAATTACGGCCCTCCGGAGCCGGTCAGCTCGATTCAAAATATACAAGCTCTTATGGAGTATGTGATACCTATGGTATCTCCGGATAAAATTATGGTTGCAAAGCCTACGATAGCTTATGACTGGACACTTCCTTATCCACAGGGAAATCAGGGCGCGAATTCAATTACGCTTGATGTCGCAATTGCCATAGCAAATGATTATGATGCAACCATTCAGCTAGACGAAAGCTCAGCCACACCCTTTTATAATTATACGCAAAGTGGTGTCGGAACTCCGACGGAGCATATTGTATGGTCTCTTGATGCAAGAAGCATTGAGGCATTGCTGGATTTGATTTCGGAATATGGGTTATACGGTATGGGAATATGGAATATCATGGTGTTTAACCAACAAATATGGACCGTTGTTATCTCAGGTAATGATATCATAAAATTATTACCGGACAATATCGGTTAGACACCCTTCACATCTATACTTTATGTATTACATTGGCAGGATTCTATCTATATCGGACATTATGGTTCACAGGTGTAAGATCTCTCAATATGAATTAAATAAAAGAACATCTTGACATAATTGGATTAGTCATATAAGATATGAGAAAATGATAATAACCATGAAGGTGAATGTAGTAGGATATATTTTCCCGACAGAGAGGAAGTGCCACCGGCTGAGAGCACATCCAGGGTTCAGATTTATCACGAAGTTCGGCACCGGAGTTGCCTTTAAGATATTTCCTGGTAGAATATTATGCACCCGGAATAAAAGAAAGGCCGGAGCAGATCCGTTATCGCTGATGAGGAGTCTATGTTAAGTAGGCTTAAATTTGGGTGGTACCACGATGCTTTCGTCCCTTGCGGACGGGAGCTTTTTTTGTGTATTTGCCGGAAAATCAAATACTGATGTCAGTACCAGATACTTGCAGGAAGGCAGAATACACAAACAAAATCGAAAGATCAGGAGGAGAAATCATGTTAGAGAATCTGGTAAAAATCAAACAGCAGTTTCAGGACGAATTGAACGCAGCCCAGTCAAAGGACGAACTGGAGAGGATCAGAGTTTCCTTCCTTGGCAAGAAAGGACTGGTGACGGAGGAGCTTAAGAACCTTCGAAACCTGGATGCGGAGGAGAAGAAGACAGCAGGACAACAGGTGAACATTCTGAAGGATGAGATAGAGACAGCAATTGTGGAGTATCAGAAAACCCTGGAGGAGAAGGAATACGAGAAGGAAATCTCCGGAGCGGAGGTTTATGACTACTCTATCCCCTCGGCGAAGGAAGTTGGAACACTTCATCCGATTACGATTGTTCAGAAGCAGATAGAAGAAGTATTTAAGACCATGGGCTTCATCATTGAGGACGGTCTGGAGATCCAGACAGAGTATAATAATTTTGAGGCAGTGAATATCCCTAAGAATCACCCGGCCAGAGATATGACGGATACTTATTATCTGGAGAACGGACAGCTGTTAAAGACTCATACCTCCGCTGCCCAGAATACGATTATGAGAAAGTATGGTGCCCCGAAGCCCGGAGAAACCTTAAAGGTTCTGTTCCCCGGAAGGTGCTTCCGTAATGAGAATATCGATGCCAGCCATGAGAATACCTTCTTCCAGCTGGAGGGCATGATGATCGGAGAGGATATCTCCATCTCCAATCTGATCTACTTTATGAAGGTTCTGCTGACCGAGGTATTCCAGAGGGAGGTTAAGGTAAGACTGCGTCCCGGTTTCTTCCCCTTCGTGGAGCCCGGCTTTGAGCTGGATATCAATTGTGCGATCTGCGGAGGAAGCGGATGCCCGACCTGTAAGCATTCCGGGTGGCTGGAGCTTCTGCCCTGCGGTATGATTCATCCGAACGTACTCACGATGGGTGGCATTGATACGGAGAAATATACGGGCTTCGCATTCGGTCTGGGTCTGACAAGACTTGCGATGATGAAATATAACATTAAGGACATCCGACTCTTTAACGGCGGAAATCTGAAGCAGTTAAAGCAGTTCACGAGATAGGAGGGAGCGGACTATGTTAATATCAATGAATTGGATATCAGAATTTACGGATCTTAGCGGGGTAAACTTAAGGGAGCTGATCAACCGTTTTACCTTATCCACCGCCGAGGTTGAAGAAATACATGAAATGGGCAAGAATGTTCAGGGTGTTGTCGTAGGTAAAATCATTGAAATCACTGACCATCCGAATTCCAAGAAACTGCATCTGGTAAAGGTGGACATTGGCAGTGAAATCGTGGATTGTGTCTGCGGTGCACCGAATGTGTTTGTCGGAGCTGTCGTTCCCTTCGCAAAGCTGGGAGGCAGAGTCGGTGACCTGGAGATTAAGGAGGCACCGATTGCCGGTGTGATCAGTCACGGAATGTGCTGCTCCGAGAAGGAACTGGGGATCAGCGATGACCATTCCGGATTGATGATTTTAGAGGACAGCTACCCTCTTGGAACAGATATCAAGGATATTATGCAGCTTGAGGATACAATCTTTGAAGTAGATAATAAATCCCTGACCAACCGCCCGGACCTCTGGGGTCATTACGGCATTGCCAGAGAAATCGCGGCTTTAAATAAGAGGCCTCTAAAGCCCCTGAATGTGATGGACACCAGCATCTATAAGAGTCTTCCTCAGGTGGAGCTTAAGGTGGAGAACACCGATAAGATCTACCGTTACAGCTGTATCACCATCGGCAACATCACGAAGAAGAAAGCTCCGGTCAATATGAGAATCCGCCTGACCTACTGTGGAATGAGACCGATCAATCTGCTGGCAGATCTGACAAACTATCTGATGATGGAGGTCGGTCAGCCAATGCATGCCTTCGATCATGGCAAGGTAAAGAATATCCAGGTCAAGACCTTCGCGGAGCCTTTCAATTTCCTTACGCTGGACGGCGTGGAGAGAAAGGTGGATACCGATACCCTGATGATCTGTGATGAGAAGGAGCCGGTTGCTGTTGCAGGTGTAATGGGAGGAGAGCTCTCCGGAATTTCCGAGGAAACCAATTCCGTACTGCTGGAGTCCGCGAACTTTGACGGTACCTCGGTCCGTAAATCCGCTTCCCGCTTAGGACTCCGTACCGATGCCAGTGCCAGATATGAGAAGACTCTGGATCCGGAGCTTACTATTCCTGCAATTGAGCGTTTCTTAAAGCTGCTGGCGGAAATCGACCCCGGTGTAAAGGTAACCTCTTCTCTGACAGATAATTATGTGAAGCATTATGATAAGATCTCAATTCAATTTAACAAGGCATATGTGGATAAATACACCGGAATAGATATTACCTCGGACCGCATCGAAGAGACCCTGACTGCGCTCGGTTTCGGCGTCACCCGTAAGGGAGATGATTTCAATGTGGAGGTTCCGACCTGGCGTGCGACAAAGGATGTGACGATTAAGGCAGATATCATCGAGGAGATCACCCGTGTCTACGGTTATGATAATTTCGATATCCGTTCCACGAAGAACCTGCTGACACCGATACGGCACAGCGTGGAGCGGGATAATGAATATAAGATGAAGCTGTTACTTTCCGAACGTTATGCGATGAGTGAGGTTCACAGCTATCTCTGGTATGAGAGCAAGATGAATAAGGAACTGGGTATCGTAACAGAGCCCAATGTCCGTGTCGTCAATTCTCTGACAGCAGAGAATGATACGATTCGTTCTACAATTATTCCAAGCTTATTGGGCTTCGTCTATAAGAACGTGGATTCCTATCCGGAGATGGGAATGTTCGAGATCGGCCGTGTAGCGGACGGACTGAAGGCGGATGGGTTATGTGATGAGAGAAAGAGACTTGGTATCGTATTCGCCAGTAAGAAGCTGACTGAGAAAGAGGTATACTTTAAGGCGAAGGAAATCGTAGAGCAGCTGCTTATGGCTGTGAAGAACGTGGCTCCTTCCTTCTCGGTGGCAGGGGATAAGGTGAAAAAGCTTAACTTTGTCCATCCGGTGAATTCAGCTGCAATCCTGCTTAAAGGTACGAATATCGGATATTTCTCTGTCCTAAATCCCAGGATCAAGAGTCGCATCGATAAGAAGCTGAATGTAGCCTTTGTCGAGATCGATATCCCGAGCCTGGAACAGGTACCGGCGGAAGGACTCCGTTATAACGAGGTCTCCAAGTATCCCGGAGTTACCGTAGATTTAAGCCTCCTGACGGATAAGACCTTAAAATATGAAAGCATCGTAAGCCATGTGAAGGAATATAACTGCGATAACTTACAGAGCTTCTATCTGGTAGATATCTTCGAGGATGAGAAGCTGCTTCCCGGTAAGAAGAGCGTCACAGTCCGTTTCGAGTTCGGTTCCAAGGAGCGTACTTTGGAAGGACAGGAGATTCAGACGATGGTGGATGGTCTGTTGACTGTATTCAAAAATCATGGAGTTGAGTTAAGACAGTAAACATGCGTGAAAGCAAAGTGAGCATACCCATATGCCCCTATCTCACAGAACCGGAAAACGTATGCGTTTTCCGGTTAAAAAGAAAGAAGCTGCACCAGAGAAATTTATTTCTCAGGTGCAGCTTCTTCCTTTTTAACTGAAGGAGGCAGAATAGCTTTAAGTTCTGTGAGAAGGGGCGGAAGCACTTTTGATTTCAATCTTTAAAATTTTTGACCCTGTTATAAGTAATTACCATCAAAATTGGAATAATAAAAAGAAGATTCATCAAAATCAGGAGGAGCAGGAAAATTGCTGACCACAAAGGAAGGAATTCGTTTTTTTATAGATAGTACAGCAGGAATAGCAGTACTGACCATATCAGCCATACTGATATGCAGCATATTATGGTACCTTTTTTATCGATTTATCTATTTTAAGAAGAAACAACTGAAGCTTAATGCAGGAGATGCCCTTAGCCCGGAGGATTGGGAAAAACAAATGCTTGCTCTGGCATTAAGGCACAGGGAGGTTAAGCTATCGAGGTATAATTTTGTGCTGGATGATTATAATCAGACTGCCTATAAGAAGCTGAACAGGATCAGGAAGACGATCTCTGAGCTTTCCACGGATATCATTTATTTGATTCCTGCTGCCAGATGGTTATTTGACAATTTCCAGATCATGTACCGCGAAATTAAGAAGATCAGATCTTCTGGCACCAGCTATGAGGTACTGCCTATTCTTAAAGGTCGGGAAGGCAGGGGCTATCCAAGGATTTATGTTCTGGCTAAACATATGGTTGCCTTATCAGGAGGCCATCTGAACAGGGAGAACATCTCTTTGATGGTTAATGCCTACCAGACAGAATGCAAACTGAAGGATAAGGAGTTATGGGTACTCCCGGAGATGATTGGCTTCTGTCTGCTGGAAAGTATTATTGAAGTATCGGAAGAAATTCTGAGAATCATAAAATTAAAATCAAAAGCGGAGAAATTCGTAAAGGATCATCTGGCCGGACAGGCAATGCAGGATATCACTCCATTATTAAGAGAAACCGATATGGACTGCCGGGATGATTTCTCTTTTCATGCCCATGTGGTCTATCTGCTTAAGAATATGTCGGTCGACCACAGCCTCATACAGAAATATCTGGAATATCACTGTATCGCCAAGGACCTGAAGCCTAGCAGTCTGTTCACGGAGGAAGGAAGGATCGAAGCAAAGCATGAGGCCGGAATCCGTGCTTTGATCATCAGCTTACGAGAAATCAATGAGTTGGACAGTGAAGAGCTTTTTGAGGAATTCTCAGTATTAGAGCAGCTGCTGTTAAAGGATCCGGAAGGTTATTATGGCTCGATGGATTCTGAAAGCAGGGGTATGTACCGTGAAGTTATCGTGAAACTGGCGCATCGCCATCGAATAGACGAAGAGAAGGCTGCTCTGGACTGCCTTAACCTGGCGAAGGAAGGCAGGGAGGATCTGAATCACCCACATCATGTCGGAACTTATTTGTTGGGTAAGGGCTATCCTGTGTTAAAATGCCGCACCCTCGGAAAGAAAGCGCCGGTTAAGCTTAAGATTAAGCTGAATGTGAAGGGATTTCTATATTTTACTGTATCCTTCTTAATTCTGACCGGTATTCTGTTGGCACTAACCTGGCTGCTTCGATGGGAGACATTTTTACCTTCTTATCAATATGTCCTTCTGCTTCTGGCATCCCTGCCGCTCCTCGCGGGAATTGCCATGGAGATTTCGATTTTTCTGTTTACCCGAGGGATATTGGTAAAGAAACTGCCCGCACTGGATTACAGAAAGGTAATACCCGATCATGCACGGACTTTTGTAGTCATGCCGGTCATCCTGTCCTCCAAAGAACAGGGTTTGGAATATTTGAACCGTATCCAGAGGCTTTATCTGGCTAACCGCCAGGAGAACCTGTATTATGCCCTGCTTGCGGATTTTGAGGATTCCTCGGAGTTGTCCGTTCCGAAGGATAAAGTAATTGAAGAGGCACTGCTTGCCCGTCTGGAGGAGCTGAACCGCGATTATCCCTCCACCTGCAAACGGTTTTCTTTGTTTACCCGTTGCCGTAAATGGAATGAATCGGAAAACTGTTATATGTGTTGGGAGAGGAAACGCGGTAAGCTTGAGGAATTTAACAGTCTGTTAAGCGGTGAAAGAAAGGAAAACACCAGCTTTGATACCATCTGCTGCAGCAATGAGCTGCTGGGGACCTTTAAATATGTAATTACCTTGGATGCTGATTCGAACCTGATATGGGATAATGCGGCGAAGCTGGTCGGACTGATGGAGCATCCCCTGAACCAACCTGTACAGGATCTGCAGAGAAGGAGAGTGAAGGAGGGGTATGCCATTATCCAGCCTTCCGTCAGGAATCATATCATTGATAAGAAGGGCAGCCTGTTTACAATGATTTTTGGCGGGCAATCCGGCTTGGATCATTACTCTGCTGTCATTTCCGACATTTATCAGGATATTTTTAATCAGGGGACTTATATCGGTAAGGGCATTTATCATATTCAGGCTTTTCATACCCTGCTGCATGGTACGATACCGGAGAACAGCGTGTTAAGCCATGATCTACTAGAGAGCTGCTATGCCCGTACGGCCTTCTCCAGCGCCGTTAAGGTCATGGATACCTTTCCGGGAAGTGTTCTTTCTTACGCAAAAAGGGAACACCGCTGGATCCGGGGAGACTGGCAGCTCTTACCCTGGCTGTTCTTCAGGAAAACAGCGGATCATAGAAAGGTCTGTGCCTTATCAAAATGGAAGATCGCTGATAACTTAAGAAGGAGCATGGTTCCCTTAAGTAAAACCCTGCTGATCCTACTGAATCTGGCATGGCTGCCCGAACTGCCACTCCTCTGGCTGCCAATGGTGTTCTTCACCGATCTGTTCAATATCACGGTTATGCTGATCTCACTGCTGAAACAGAAGCTGCTGCGGCCTAAGCTTGCCTTTGTATACAGGAGCTTCTTTAAGGAACTTGGAATTATGTTTGAGCGGGCATTTTTGGAGCTGGTACTGACTCCTTACAGAGCATATATCGCCACGGATGCAGCACTCAGGACGATGTTCCGACTGTTTGTAAGCAGGAAGAATCTGCTCCGATGGAATACTGCGGAAAGTGTGGATGCTTCGATCATTAATACGAAGAAGGGATATTTCCTGTCCATGTGGAGTTCTCTGATTCCTGCAGCCCTGCTTCTGGGGCTGATACTTGCCAGGGAGCTTACCATTCTGGAATTTGTCGTCTATGGCAGTGTGGCACTGCTGTGGACAACAACCTTCCTGACTGCCTATTATATCAGCCTGCCCAGGGAGGAAAGCGACAATGAGGAGCTGCCTTCCGATCAGGAGCTGCTTCATCAGACCGCCCTCAGGACCTGGCTCTTCTTCAAAGAGTTTTCCACGAAGGAGAGAAACTGGTTATGTCCGGATAACTTTCAGCAGACTCATAAGACCAGGATCAGTGACAAGACCTCACCTACTAACATTGGTCTGCAATTTCTGTCCATCCTGTCAGCAAGGGATATGGGCTATGAGAGCCTTACCTCCTTCCTTATCCAGGTGGAGAATCTGTTGACGACCATAGGGAAGCTTCCGAAATACCGGGGGCATCTATATAACTGGTATGGGATCCATTCAATGGAGATCCTTAACCCTGCCTATATTTCTACGGTGGACAGCGGTAATTTTCTGGGGCATATGGTTACCCTGAAGAACGGACTGGCAGAACAGCTGGACCAGCCAATAATGAAAAAGAGCAGCATTCAACTGCTTCGCAGCATTCTGAAGCTAAGTAATTATAATGGAAAGCTGAAGGAGGATTATACCGGAATCGGGGAATTCATTGAGGACATCCGGGATATCTGGGAGGACCTAGAGAGCAGGAACAGTCTGCCCTGTGAGGAGACCAGATGGTGCAGGAGGCTCTCTGAAACGATTGAGTGCTTTGTGGAAGAAGCAGCAGCCTTCCAGCTTAAGGGGAGCAGCTTTTCAGATTGCCCTACCTTAAGGCAGCTTGCCGGGTCGGAACATAAAAAAGCGAAAATGCTGACAGATAGAATCAACGAGTTAATCGTTAAGATTGACGGAATACTGCAGAATGCGGATTTCAGCTTTCTGTACAATGAGAAACGGATGCTGTTTCACATCGGATATCATGTGGATTCTAAGACTCTGGATGCCGGCTGCTACGACCTGATCGCTTCGGAATCCTCCCTGACCAGCTTCCTCTGTGTGGCCAGGGGCGAGGTGCCGCTAAAGCACTGGCATAAGCTGGGCAGACCTCTGACGATGATTCAGGGAATTCCCTGCTTCGTCTCCTGGAGTGGTACCATGTTCGAATACCTGATGCCAAATCTGGTGATGAAGGAATATGAGGGCTCTGTATTCTCGGAAACAGCGAAGGCAGCAGTCCTTCAGCATATTGAATATGCGAAGCAGATGGGGATTCCCTGGGGAATCTCGGAGTCCCAGTATTTCCGGTTTGACCTGTACTCTAACTACCAGTATAAAGCCTTCGGGGTACCAAAGCTTAGGCTCCAGCCGGTAAGAAGGACCTCGCTGGTGGTAGCTCCCTATGCATCTTTACTTGCACTGGAATATGCCGGTAAGGATTGTCTCTCCAATTTAAGAAGGATGATGGAGATGGGAGTTTACGGTGAATACGGTTTCTATGAAGCAGTGGATTTTAATGGGCCGGATTCTGGGGAGATGACTCCATATCGAATCGTCAAATCCTTTATGGCGCATCATCAGGGTATGAATCTGGTCGCTATCAATAATTATCTGAATCATGGGATTATGCGCAGAAGGTTCCATTCGGAGCCGATGATAAAGGCTGCCGAGGTCTTATTAGAGGAGAAGCGGCAGTCCCATCTGGTGTCCACAGCGAAGAGAGGCTATACGATCAATTTCAGTAAATTGGAATTTAAGCAAGTTGCCTACGATAATCGGTATGTGGGTACGACTGCCCCTGCTGTTCCGGTGGCAGGCTATCTGTCCAATCAGAAATACTCCCTGATGATCACCTCCGACGGAGATGGCTTCAGCAGTTATGAGGACAGGATGCTGTACCGCTTCCGGTCAGACCTCCATGCAGATACCGGGCAATATATCTATATCAGGGAAGTAGGGAAAGACCGGGTCTGGAGCAGCTCCTATCATCCGACCGGAGCGGAACCGGAGGAGTATCAGGTGATTTTCACTCATCATGGGATTGAATTCAAGAGAAGGGATGGGGATATCTCGACACATACGACAATCAGCCTATCTCCGGATCATCCAATGGAGATCCGTAAGCTGGAGCTTAATAATCACGGGAAACAGACGAAACAGCTGGACATCACCAGCTATCTGGAGATTGTCAGTGACAGCCATCTGGCTGAGCTAAGCCATCCTGCCTTTAACAAGCTGTTCATAGAAAGTGAACTCGTAGAGGGACAAGATATCTTCCTATCCAAGAGAAGGAGCAAGAAGACGATTGAAAAACCCTATGTGATGCATATGGTAAGAACCGGAGCACAACTTCAGAAAGCAGTGGAATATGAGAACGACAGGATGAAATTCATTGGAAGGAACCATTCCATGGCAGATCCGGAGGCTGTTATACTTGATAACCCTCTTTCCAACCGTTCGGGCTTTACGAATGAACCAATCATGAGCCTTAAGGTAAGGATTTCCCTGGAAGCAGGGGAGAAGACCAGCCTGTATTTTCTGACAGGAGTATGTGAAAGCCGCGAGGAGGCAATCAAAATCGGGGAGGAACTGAATGTTCCCTACCGTATCGAGGATCTGCTGGAAAAATACCGGCTGCAGAGTGAAATTGAGCTGAAATACCTGGAGATATCAAAGCAGCAACTGAATGCTTTCCAGGATATGATCAGTCCCATCTTCTATCCCTCCCGATACTTCAGAGGGCCGGAGCAAAATATCAGAAGAAATGTTAAAAATCAGAGCTTTCTATGGCGGTTTGGTGTGTCAGGTGACAACCCGATTCTGCTCTTAACAGTGGATTCTATCGAACAGGAGGGTGTGATCAGGGATGTACTGAAGGCCTATGAATATCTCAGGATAAACCACGTCGCCGCCGATCTGCTCATATTGGTCGATGGGAAGCATGGTTACCTGCAGGAGGTGGATGATCTGATCAATGATCTGACCAGTGCACTAAAGGTCTATGATTCGGGAAGTGAGAAACCCAGCTTTTATGTTCTGCATACCTATCAGATGATTCCAGCTGAGATTGATCTTCTGTATACCGTAGCCAGGTTAGTATTTAACGATAGGACTGGCATTTACTTTAAGGGTGTAAGAGAAAACAGAAAGGCATCGATGGAGGAGTAGACGTATGAAGAATACGAATTCGTCGAATAAGTTTGAGAAAGCTTTTGATATAAGAAACAGTTAGGAGGAATAGGCTTGGAATCAGGAGAAGACCGGAAGACAGAGTATTTTAACGGCTTTGGCGGCTTTATAGAGGATGGGCGGGAGTACGAGATCCGGTTAGAGGAAGGAAACCGACCGCCTGTACCGTGGATCAACGTGATTGCAAATAATAAGAATTTCGGGTTCCACATCTCGGAATCAGGAGCCGGCTTTACCTGGGCCTATAACAGCAGAGAATATAAGCTCACCCCCTGGTCCAATGACCCGGTCAGGGATCCGGCTGCGGAAGTGGTTTATGTGATGGATGAGATTACCGGTGACATCATGACACCGGTGTCCTTGGGAAGAACGGATAAAGGCCCCTATCTGGTCAGGCATGGCTTCGGGTATTCTACCTTTCTGCATGAGGAGAATGAGGTGGAACAGGAGCTTAAGGTCTTCACCCCGTTAGAGGAACCGGTAAAGCTTTGGCAGCTGAAGCTGACGAACCATACGGATAAGATGAAATATCTGGGCCTTACCTATTATGTGGAATGGGTCCTGGGAACCCAGAGGGAGCACACCAATCCTTATATCATGACCTCCTATCACAATGAGGAGGAATATCTTAGTGCCAGAAATATTTATACCTTCCTTTTTAAAGAAAGCCAAGCCTTTCTGTTCTCCAGTGAGATGATTACCGGATATACCGGTGACCGTAAAGAGTTTCTGGGGCGGAAAGGTTCTATTCGGGAGCCGAGAGGTGTTGGACGGAAGCTGTCCTGTAATACCGGGGTGGGCTACGATTCCTGTGGGGCAGTACAGGTCTCCGTAGCTGTCAAGCCCGGGGAAACCAAGGTGGTGCTGTTTGCATTGGGAATCAGTGAGGATCCTAAGGAAATCGAAAGGTTAAGGAATAAATATAAGGATCCCGCCATGGCGGAGCAGGAGCTTAACCGCGTTAAGGCATACTGGCAAGACACGCTCGGAACTATCAAGGTCAGCACCAAGGACCGGGCTATCGATATACTGGTGAACGGCTGGCTGCTGTACCAGACGATTTCCTGCAGAATGAATGCCAGGGCAGCATTTTATCAGTGCGGAGGTGCCTATGGTTACCGGGATCAGCTGCAGGATACACTGTCCCTAAATTTCACCGATCCCGGAGCCTTACGAAGACAGATTCTGATTGCCTGCAGCAGGCAGTTTGAGGAGGGTGATGTGCAGCATTGGTGGCATCCGCCCACGGGAGTCGGAGTAAGAACCAGAATCACGGATGATTTGCTATGGCTACCCTATGCAACAGCGGCATATATCAAGAATACCGGGGACACCTCCATTCTGGGGGAGATGGTTCCTTATATCAAAGGGCCTGCTCTTACAAAGGAACAGCATGAAATCATGTTCACTCCGGAGAATTCGGAATTAACGGAAACGGTATATGAACATTGTAAGAAAACCATACAGATTACCCGTCTGGGAAGCCACGGCCTGCCCCTGATCGGAGGTGGCGACTGGAATGACGGTATGAATGAGGTCGGCATAGAGGGAAAAGGGGAAAGTGTATGGCTGGCATGGTTTTTCTATACTCTGCTGGGTGATTTCATTTCAGTCTGTGCTATTGCAGGTGATAACGAGTATGCAGAGAAGCTCAAGAAGATAAAAGAGGATTTAATTAAAAGCATAGAAGAATATACCTGGGATGGGGAATGGTATATCAGGGCATTTTATGATGACGGCACCAAGCTGGGCTCGAAGGAATGTGATGAATGCAGAATCGATTCCATCAGCCAGTCCTGGAGTGTCATCTCAGGAGGAGCTGGGAAGGTAAGAGCTCTAACAGCAATGAATTCAGCATGGAAGAACCTGGTTCTGGAGGAGTACGGCATCTCCTTACTGCTGACACCCCCATTCAACAAAACCAGCAAGAATCCGGGGTATATCAAAAACTATCTTCCCGGTGTCAGAGAAAACGGCGGACAGTATACCCATGCGGCAGTTTGGCTGGCGATTGCCACTGCGATGATCGGTAATTACGATATGGCCTACAAGCTCTTTACGTTACTAAATCCGATCCGTTTGACAATGGAACGGAGTAAGGCCATCCGATACGAGAAAGAGCCCTATGTGATGGTTGCGGATATCTCTCCGACGGAACCCTTTGCCGGTAAGGGAGGCTGGAGCTGGTATACCGGGTCTGCGGGCTGGATGTATCAGGGGCTGGTCCAATGGTTTCTTGGGATAAGGAAGGAGGCGGACAGCCTGGTGATTGCTCCGGCTACTCCGGAGAGCTTTGGTGAATATACCGTGACTTATCGGTTTGGCTCCTCAACCTATGAAATTCATATCGTCAGCAGGAGTAAAGGAGTAACAGGTGCAGCTGAACTGACCGTGGATGGTGTAAAGGAGCCGGGAAACAGAGTGAAATTAATGGATGATGGGAAGCTCCATCAGGTAATTGTATAAGATAAATGTAATAATCAGGCCAGTCTCTGTATAAGCATTTTCTGAAGGGGTGAGAAAATGCTGAAACATATGGGGACTAAATCAATTGAAACCCTTAGGCTGTTCCTGAGAAGATTCAGTGAATATGATGCTGAAGATATGTATCTTAATTGGGCCGGCGACCCTGAGGCGGTGAAATTCCTACCCTGGGGACCACACCCGGACGCTTCAGTAACACAAAAGCGAATCCGAGAATGGATGTCGAGATATGAATATGATCATTATTATAATTGGGCCATCTGCCTAAAGAATTCCAATACCGTTATCGGCTCCATCAGTGTGGAGATACAGAACGACACGGATCTGTCCTGCGAGGTTGGTTATTGCCTTGGGAAGGAGTATTGGAGCAGGGGCCTCATGACGGAAGTGCTCCGGGCAGTCATGCACTATCTGTTCTACGAAGTAGGGTATAGGAAGATAACTGCCAGGCATGATGTCCTGAATGTGGCCTCGGGCAGAGTTATGCAGAAATGCGGCATGAAGTTTGACAAGATAGTTTACCATGTCAGCAGACGCAGGGATGGGAGCTATTGTGACTGTGCGGTTTATGTTAAGAACATCTGGGAGGATACTTAAGGCTCGAGCCTTGTGCTGGAGCAGTTTGAGGCTAAATTACTAATGAATTTTTTGGGCTCATGACTGTTCCAGCCCGAGAAATGATTGCCAGCAGGTGCCTTTTAGTGGTAGAATTGGAAGGGACAAGCACATGATTAATCTTGTGCTGACGCCCAAATTCACGGGTATAAAGAATTTATAAAGCAGAATTCTTGGGAAGAACGGAGGATTTATGTATGTTAAAGGAATTTAAGAAGTTTGCACTAAAGGGAAATATGATCGACCTGGCAGTCGGTATCATTATCGGCGGAGCTTTTAACGGCTTAGTCACTTCTTTGGTACAGGACATTATCATGCCCCTGCTCGGTATCTTTACGAAGAAGATCAATTTTAATAATCTGTTCATTGCCTTGGATGGAGGGGATTATGAGAGTCTGGCAGCTGCAGAGGCTGCGGATGCAGCGGTGATAAAATATGGTGCGTTTCTATCGGGAGTGTTGAATTTCCTGATCATGGCCTTCGTGGTATTCCTGCTGGTCAGATGGATCAATAAGCTTAGGAAGCCGGAACAGGCACAGGCTCCAACGACAAAGAAGTGTCCTCACTGCTTTTCGGATATTAATATCCAGGCAACGAAGTGCCCGCAGTGTACAGCTGAAATCAGCAATTCCTAAGCCGCAGGGGATGGAGCTGTATAAGATATTACATGCGTCCTGAACCTATGTACATTGTAATATGGACGGAATCCCATATACCAGGATTATTCCTGGTATATGGGATATTTTATAAGTAAAAAGTAATTCCGCAGATGCATAATAAAGCCTCGGAGTGACAATCGTAGTAGTAGAGAAGAGTACTGTAGTTACAGTTCAGCCGTCAATGCCGGACTTGGGAGAAAATGTTCCCCTGGATGAGACGCTTCCGCTTAGATTCATTACGTTGTGAATATACTCACCATGGGAATCAATTCTCCCCGGTCTTATGTGTTGTACTTACATGGGCTGAACTGTAACCTGCAGCATACGGCTTCTGACCGAATTCACTTGTACTCCGTGGTAATTATTGCTATAATATTATGGACCAGGTGGCCGGAGGCGGCATAAAATATACCAAATGAGATGGCTAGGAGAAATGATATGCTGAGAAGATTTTATCCGAAAAGAATAGCAGATTCTTCATATGTAATCAATTATCAGAAATTATATAGCGAAGGCTACCGAGGAATAATATTTGATATCGATAATACTCTTGTGGAGCATGGTGCGGATGCCGATCAGAGAGCAATCGACCTGATTGCGAACCTAAAGAAGATTGGATTTCAGGTATGTTTGATTTCTAACAATAAGGAAGAACGGGTCAGCAGGTTTAACCGGGAGATTAAGGTGAAGTATATCCACAATGCTCAGAAGCCGGCCAGAAAGAATTTTATCAAGGCTACTAAGCTTATGGGAACTACCATTGAGAATACGGTATTTGTCGGCGATCAGCTTTTTACGGATGTATGGGGAGCGAATCGCGTCGGAATGCTGACCTATTTTGTGAAGCCCATTGGACCGAAGGAAGAGATACAGATAGTACTGAAGCGTAAATTGGAGCGTATTGTTCTAAAACAGTATCGGAAGGATATCAGACGTGGAAAAATTAAACCGGAGTAATATCATCCTGATCGGATTTATGGGATCCGGCAAAAGCTCCGTAGGCGAGGCTCTGGCGAAAGGGATGGACTATCAATTTCTGGATACGGATGCCCTCATCGAGCAGGAGGAGCAGCAAACCATCCCGGCTATCTTCGAAAGGAAAGGGGAAGCTTATTTCAGGGATAAGGAGACTCAGCTATTACATGATTTATTAACGTCTCTGGAGGAAACGATAGTTTCTACCGGTGGAGGCATACCGATCAGGGAGCAGAACAGGGACCTGCTAAGGAAACTCGGTTTCGTGGTATTTCTGAAGGCTTCTGATGATACCATTATCCGCCGTTTGAGGGGTGATACCAGCCGACCGCTGCTGGCCGGTGAAGCCCTGGAGGATAAGGTGACACGGCTGCAAAGAGAACGGGGGCCTTTTTATACTGCCACAGCCCATTCTGTTTTGAAGGTGGATGAGCTGTCTCCAATGCAGCTTGCCCAGAAAATTATCGAGGCATATGACAAATTCCGGACGGAGGATCCGGCAAGAACTTAGGACAAGCGGTGAAGGTATCGAATGTTTATAGAATAGTTGATCTGGGGATGGAAACATTCCTAAAGATAAAGGAGGATGAGCATGAGGATATTGGTAATTAACGGACCTAATTTGAACTTTCTCGGAATCCGGGAAAAAGGAATCTACGGAAAAGAAGATTATGACTACCTGCTTGGGCTTCTGGAAAATAAAGCGAAGGAACTTGGAATTACGGTGGAGACCTTCCAGAGCAATTGCGAGGGAGAGATCATTGACCGGCTGCAGAAGGCCTATTATGATAAGGCGGATGGAATCATCATCAATCCGGGCGCTTATACCCATTACAGCTATGCCATCCGAGATGCGCTTTCCAGCCTGACTGTACCTAAGGTTGAAGTACATATCTCAAACATTCATCAGAGAGAGGAATTCAGACATACTTCTGTTACAGCTCCGGTATGTAATGGTCAGATCACCGGGCTTGGACTGGAGGGCTATCTGTTAGCGGTGGATGCGATTATAAGTATTAAAGCGAAGCACTGATTATGGCAGAAACAAGATAATAAAATGATAACAAACAGAAAGTAACATTACAGCGGTATTACAAAGATATTTCATTACATCATACAGGAAGGACAGGAATAACGATGGACAACTATAAGAAAGTACAGGATATCGTAAAAAAACTGGACTTGGATGCACTACTGATCTCTAATGGAAATAACATGCGATACATCAGTGGTTTTGCAGGAGAGACCGGTTATGTATATATCTCCGGCAGCAGGCATGCGGTCATCACGGATTTCAGATATACGATTCAGGCAGAGCTGGAAGCGGAGGGCTATGAAGTTATTACGATTGGCGGTAACGGTTATGAAGAGGCAATCAATGACCTCTTAGCATCAGACCAGGTGAACAGATTAGGCTTCGAAGCGGAGGATCTGCTGTATTCAAAATACCAGGGCTTAAAGGAAAAGCTCAGGGTAGGTGAACTGGTTCCGATGAACGATGATATCACCCGACTGAGAAGGATCAAGACACCGAAGGAACTGGAATATATTCGTCGTGCGGAGGAGATCGGTGACAGGGTATTCTCGGACATGTTGGATTTCATTAAGCCCGGCATGACGGAGCTGGAGATAGCGGCAAGGATAGAATATTTACTTAAGCTATATGGAGGACAGCATACCAGCTTTTCTGCAATTGTAGCCTCCGGGATCAATTCCTCCATGCCCCATGCGGTACCAACGATGAAGAAGATAGAGAACGGAGATTTCCTGACCATGGATTTTGGATGTGTCTATGAGGGCTACTGCTCCGACATGACCAGAACCATCGTGATCGGCAAGGCTTCGGAGAAGCAGAAGGAGATTTACGCTCTGGTGCTTGAAGCACAGCTGGCAGCCCTGAATATGATCCGTGCAGGTCTTAAGGGTAAGGAAGTAGATAAAGTTGCCAGAGACATCATCTATGGCGCAGGTTATGAAGGATGCTTCGGCCATGGACTTGGTCATAGTGTAGGACTGCATATTCATGAGAATCCCAGACTGTCGCCGGCAGAGGAGGAAGTTCTGCAGGCTGGCATGACGGAGACCGTGGAACCCGGTATCTATGTCAAAGGCTTTGGCGGTGTCAGAATCGAGGACCTGGTAGCAGTGACAGAGAACGGATGTGATAACTTTACCCATTCCGAGAAAAAGCTGATAGAGCTGTAAAAAAATTATTGTTGCAAAAAATGACAGTTTATTATACACTAGAGTGTAGTCAATTTTAAGGAGGAGTTATTAGTATGGTTTCAGCAGGCGATTTCAGAAACGGATTAACAGTTGAAATAGACAATGGCGTGTACCAGATTATTGAGTTTCAGCATGTAAAACCGGGTAAAGGCGCGGCATTTGTAAGAACTAAATTAAGAAATATCAAGAGTGGCGGTGTAGTAGAACGTACCTTCCGTCCCACTGAAAAATATCCACAGGCTCATATTGAGAGAAGCGATATGCAGTATTTATATTCTGACGGTGACCTTTTCCACTTCATGAATGTGGAGAACTATGAGCAGTTCGGTTTGAATCAGGAAGCCATCGGTGATTCCCTCAAGTTCGTAAAAGAAAATGAAATGGTTAAGATGCTTTCCCATAATGGACAGGTCTTCGCAATCGAGCCTCCGTTATTCGTAGAGCTTGTAATAACTGATACTGAACCCGGCTTTAAGGGTGATACCGCTCAGGGTGCAACCAAACCCGCGATTGTTGAGACCGGTGCAACCGTATATGTTCCTCTGTTCGTTGATCAGGGCGACAAGATCAGCATCGATACAAGAACCGGCGAGTACATGAAGCGCGTATAGTCTCGCGAAATGCATGCGAGCCATTCAATGGGCTATAAAGAAGTATTTATACGGCGTAATCCAAGGGAAATCAAGGTTTTCAGTGGATTGCGCTTCTTTATATTTTGGCTTAGCTCTGTGGATGACAAATCATCGTATTTTGAAACATGACTTTTTGGGTCATGATATTGTAAAATATTCCTTGAAAGGAGGTATTCCCGTGAACTGGATACAATGCTTATCGAAAGCTATTCATTACATCGAAAATCACTTGACTGACGATATTATCATAGATAAATTAGCAAGTCAGTCATATACATCAAGCTCTCATTTTCAGCTTATTTTCCATTTGGTAATGGGTATGACCGTTGGCGAATACATTCGCAATAGACGCATGAGTTTAGCTGCGCAAGATCTGTTGCAGCCAAATAGCAGAATTATTGATGTGGCTATGCGGTATCAATACGATTCGCAAGAAAGCTTTTCCAAGGCGTTTACTAGGTTTCACGGTATGCCACCATCGAAATTGCAGAGGGGAAAGATTAAGCTTTTTCATCCGCTGTCCATTAACGTTACCATTCAAGGAGGATTTGATATGTCATGTAAGCTAATTGACGAGTTTTATTGGAGCGACATTGAAGAGCAAAAGGACGAGAAACTGACGGATACCGAAAAATACAAAAGGATTGTTAACTGGGCGGCTAAAGCAAGGGGGCAGAATCCGGGAGTTTTTGATGCTTTGACCGAGTGGGTGCTGGATGATTCCCAATGGAGCAATGAAAAACTCGCTGAAAACGAGCAGATTTTGATGCAGGGCGTTTTTGCGCGGTTCAAAGAACAAAATGCGAGGCTTCGATCGTATTTGTCAGAATTAGCGCCGTCCGGCGTAGTAAACGATGCGGTGTTCAAGGCGTTGGATCGATTTGATGACGAGTTGTCAGGGTTATCCCATGACAAACATCTGCAGGAAGCAGTAACCCAAGTGTTTGCTGACTTTTCTGCCATGATGAACCCTGGCATACGGGAGCTGATTGCAGGAAATAAAACAGGTCCCACAGGTACTGATAGTGTAAAGCTATATGGATATATCAACTGTTTAAAGGACTGCGATGCTGGGGTACAATGGGCGTTGTTTATGCCGGATATGGCCCGGCGGCAGCAAAAGGGTTTTAAAGTGGACAGCTTTGAATACAAGAAAATGTCTGCCATGCGTTTTATCGGGCGGGAAGGCGAAGACCTAGCCAATATGGAGGTTCGCAAGAAGCTTTTCAACATTCTGGACGCCCTGAACGAGTATAAATCGGACCTTGACTATGATGTTTTATTAATGCATCATTACGGGCAATGCGTGGATGTTGGTCCGTGGCATGGCTTTTGGGGTAGGTTTATGAGATCAGATACCCCTGTGCCGGAGGGATTTATCTATTTCGATTTCGTGCAGCATAACGATGGCAAGGCCGGCCCCCCGTTCTTCTCCCAGTTTGCGTATGCCACTTTTTCCGGCGATATGGACGCTATACACAAACGTGAGGGTTATGATAGCGACGCCATGTACGATATCACCAGAAATATCATGTTAGGCCAAGGCGTACCAATTCCGTATCCTAATAAATATTGGACTGCGGAAGTGTTTCTTGATGGATATGACAATTACAGCACTGCTTATATGTTTAGCGCTGAGCTGTAGAGTATATGCAAAGCTTTACTCGTACCGCTTGCGTTTCACCCTGATATATGCAGTTAATATGAGACAATAGGAGACCTACATATGAAATCCAAGATATCAATGATAACTGCGATGCTGATTTTCGGAAGCATCGGAATTTTCGTTAGGGGAATTCACCTTCCTTCTTCGCAGATCGCCCTGACCAGAGGGATCATAGGAAGCGTATTTCTATTATCGGCCAGTTTCCTGATGAAGAATAAGCTATCCCTTCCGGCAATCCGGAAGAATATTATACTGTTGACTGCCTGTGGCGCTGCCATCGGCTTTAACTGGATCTTGCTGTTTGAAGCTTATAAGTACACTTCGATTGCAAATGCGACGTTGAGCTACTATTTCGCACCGGTTATTGTTGTGTTCATATCACCGTTCGTCTTGAAGGAACGGCTGACGAAGCGTAAGGTATACTGTATTCTGGGTGCGATGGCAGGCATGTTCCTGATTGCCGGAAATGGTAATACGGATGGTTTTCAGATGAGGGAGCTGATTGGAATTGGATTTGGTCTGTCTGCTGCAGTATTGTATGCCTCTGTTGTGTGCATGAATAAATTCATGAAGGGCTTAACCGGTCTGGAGACCACACTGGTTCAAATCTCTACGGCTGCCCTGGTTCTCGTTCCCTATGTGTTGATTCAGGGAAATATAGGACTCGCGAAGCTGAATACGAAGGAATGGATTCTTCTCGTTATCGTGGGATTAATGACCACCGGATTCGCATACCTTCTTTATTTTACATCCTTCCAGAAGCTGGACGGTCAGACTGTTGCAATCTTCAGCTATATTGATCCGATATCCGCCATCCTTATGTCAGCGATTTTCTTTGGGGAAACACTGAATGCCATCCAGCTGTTAGGCGGTGTGCTTATCTTGGGAGCGGCATTTCTAAGCGGCAGGGAGCCAAAAAAGTTACTAAATAAACAAGAAGAAGTGAGTTAGCATATATCAAATGATTAATAGAAGCTCTTGATATATTTTATCTATTACCTCTTCCGGCAGCTCCCGATCGAGAAAATGCTCAACCGCCTGCTTTGCCTGAGCCACCAGCATCTCCAGACCTGTGACAGCCTTCATCCCAAGGGATTGTGCCTGAAGAGTAAGCTTCGTCTGAAGGGGGTTGAAGATGGCATCCAGAACGGCTTCACAGCTCGTAAAATAACTCAGATCAAGGGGTGAGGCGTCGACATTCGGATACATACCACAGGGAGTCGTATTAATGATGATCTGGGCATCTGTATGATTCCTGTAGCATTCCTCATAGGTTATGGTGTCCTCCGTAACATGTCTGCTCACAATCAAGAGCTCCCTGGCACCCAGATCCTTTAATAAGGTCCTGACCGTGTGGGAGGTCCCCCCGTCTCCGAGAATCAGGCATTTCTTTCCCTGAATCTCGATATTATGATGTTTTAACATATATCCGAAGCCGTAATAATCGGTATTAAAACCGATTAAGCGGCTTTTTTTATTAATAACAGTATTAACCGCGCCGATCTTCTCTGCCAGGGGGTGAAGCTCATCCAGATAGGGAATGACAGCCTGCTTATAGGGAATTGTCACATTAATCGCCGTAAAAGTCCGGGCTTTCATGAAATCATGAAACTCCTCACGGTTCAGCGGAATTAATTCATATTGGTAGTCCGCCAGTCTTTCATGAATCAGCTTGGAATAGCTATGTCCTAATTTTTCTCCGATTAACCCATATCTCATCGTTTCACCTCGTTAACTTAATGTTGTCAAACATACTCTCGGGAACCATACAAGCTTTTATAATTCTAGCTTTTTATGAGTATCTTGATTAATTATAACCTGCTTTTCTACTCGAAATAACTTACAAAAAGGATAATATAAACGGCTTCGGATTGCAATTCTTTTCTTTCCACATATTCGGAATATTTTATTCCTGAGGGAATATATTGTTTTAAGAGCGGGGGATAAGCTATCCGGACGGCCGATGAGAGAAAGGAAGGTGGTTAAATGAATACGAAAGACGAGCTTCTTAAGATCTTTTCATTGAAATTAAGGACAGTCCTAGGTAAGTTACAAATTGACTTTAATAACCTTCAGGAAATACGGCTTCGAATGAATTCTCCACTCCTGGTAATTTACGATAACAAAGAGTATTTCATAACAGAAGAGGCTAAAATAGTGAATGCCCCCTCGCAGGGGATTCAGATTACCAAGAATGAGATCCGCGAGACTATGGAATACATCAGCAATTACTCTCTTTATGCCTTTGAGGAGGAGATCAAACAAGGTTTCATCACGATCAGCGGAGGACACCGTATCGGCCTGGCCGGTAAAATAATAGTGGAGGATGATGGTATCAAGGGGATGAAACATATTTCCTTCATAAATATCCGTCTTGCCCATCAGGTGAAGGGCTGTGCTGATCCGGTCCTGCCATTCATAGTGAATGAGAAGGCAAACGGTATCTTCCATACCCTTCTGATCTCGCCGCCCCGTTGCGGTAAGACCACCATGCTCAGGGATATCATAAGACAGCTGTCCGATGGGTCCCAGCAATTGAAGGGCATGTCCATCGGTGTTGTGGACGAGCGATCCGAAATCGGAGCCTGTTATATGGGAATTCCTCAGAATGATCTGGGAATCCGTACGGATATCCTGGATTGCTGCCCGAAGGCAAGGGGGATGATGATGCTGATCCGGTCAATGTCACCACAAATTATAGCAGTGGATGAGATCAGCTCCAAGCAGGATCTGGAGGCAATCGACCATGTCATCGGCTGCGGCTGTAAGCTGATCGCAACGGTCCACGGAAGCTCAATCGAGGATATCAGGAATAAGCCGATTTTGGGGGAACTGGTCCAGAAGAAGCTGTTTGAACGTTATGTAATCTTAAGCAATACCACCCGGATCGGGCACCTGGAAGAGATTTATGATGCTGCCTGCAAACGGATCTATACATCGGGCTGAGGACAGCAGAAGTTAAGGAGGACAAACTGTATGCTATTAAAAATAATCGGATGTGCACTGATCATCCTGTCAAGTGCAGGAATGGGTTTTTTCTTCAGTAACGAGATGAGGTGCAGGATTGATGACCTAAGAGAGCTTCGGAAATTGGTTATGCTGTTGCGCGGCGACATTCGTTATGGGAACACACCTCTTCCGGAGGCAGTCACTGCCATAGCCAGAAGGCATAAAGGAAGCTTTACAGCCTTCTTCACTAAGGTATCTGCCAGGCTGAATGAGCTCTCGGGTCTTACCTTTCAGGAGATCTGGAAGGAGGCGGTGGAGAAGGAGCTTTTGGATACCTCCCTTTCGAAGAGGGACAAGATGCAGTTACTTCAATTTGGAGAGAATCTCGGTTATCTGGACAAGGACATGCAGATGAATACGCTGGATCTGTTCCTGTCCCAGCTGGAGGAAGAGACCAGGGAGCTTACCAAATCTGCTAAGGAAAAGTCGTATTTATATAACAGCCTGGGAATTATGGCAGGTATCTTCATTTCGATCATTATGCTGTAACGAGCTGCTAATAAGCAGAAGTAAAGGATAAAAGTCGGAGGAATACACTGAGATTATATTGCCCGCACCTGCGGGGGACAGGAGCCCGGTATGGATTTTTATTTAATATTAAGGATTGCATTAGTCGGAATCATCGTATCAGTTTCCAATCAGATTCTGAAACAGGCAGATAAGGGGGAGCTAGCCTTCCTCACAAATCTGGCTGGTCTGATTCTGGTACTGTTCTGGCTGCTGCCTTACATAGAAGATTTATTCAGGACCTTTAAACAATTGTTTAATATATTCTAAGTAAAAAGCGCAGGTTTACGGAGGTGTGTATGATTAAGGTTGCCTTAATAGGCGTGATAGCTGTCATGTTGGCGGTTATATTCAAAAAGGGAAATCATGAGGAATACTCAGTCTATATCAGCATTGCGGCATGCTTTGTGATCCTGCTGCTCTACGGAATCGGTAAGCTGGAAGTTATCCTGGATACGATCAGCAGGCTTCAGGGTTATATTAAAATAAATAAATCCTATATTGAGGTTCTGGTGAAAATCATCGGAATAACCTATATTACCGAGTTTGCGGCTTCCCTGTGCAAGGATTCGGGTTATCAGGCCATCAGCGAGCAGGTGGAGCTTGTCGGAAAGCTCACGATCCTGGCCATCAGCATGCCAATCCTGTTGGCCTTACTGGATACTATCAATAACTTTCTCACAGCTTGAAGTAAGGCCTGCTTTAACTAGATACCATAAATAATTTTCTGACTGCTTAATGCAGAGCTTGCATAGCTCTGCGGTGTACAGACTGCCTGATTCAATCCTGCAGGCAGGTTAGGGGGAATACATACAATGAAAAAATGGACAAGAAGAATGCCCCGTCATATGATTTTCAGATGGGTGATCGGTCTCCTGCTGATCCTTATTCTGACATCATTTAGGACGAAGGAAGCGAAAGCCGCTGTACAGACGGAGGACATTGATTACGAGGGAATCCAGAAGGTAATCGATGACATTATGGTGAATGAAAACCATATGGATTTCGGTGATTATGTCGGGAAGCTGATGAGCGGGGAGGAGACCTTCTCGATAACGAACATAGGCAACCAGCTTCTGCAATCGATCAAGGGTGAGGTGAAGGGTAATCTTGGCACCTTCGGAAGGCTGATCTCCATTGCATTGGTCGCAGCCATCTTCACGAATTTAGCCATTGCCTTTAAAAATAGCCAGGTTTCTGAGACAGGCTACTATGTAACCTATCTGTTAATGTTCAGTCTTTTGGTCAGTTCCTTTATCACGGCCTCTGTCATCGCAAGCACCGCTATCGGAAAGATCCTGGATTTCATGAAGGCTCTGGTTCCGGCATACTTTATGTCCGTCGGCTTCTGCACGGGCAGTGCAACCTCACTGGTATTCTATGAAGCCGCACTCGTGATCATCAGTGTCGTGGACCTGATTCTTCTGAAGATTGTCATACCAATGATTAATATCTATCTGGTAATTATGCTGGCAAACAACCTTTCAAAGGAGGACATGCTATCCAGACTGGCCGGTTTATTCGAAACCATCATCAAATGGCTGTTAAAAAGTCTGCTTGCCGCAGTACTGGGATTTCAGGCGATCCAAGGCCTGATTGTACCGATTGCAGACCAGGTCAAACGGTCCGCATTATTGAAAGGTGCTACAGCCATACCCGGTATCGGTAATACCATCGGAGGGGTAGCGGAGACAATCCTGGGTGCCGGGGTACTTCTTAAGAATGCAATCGGTGTTGCCGGACTGATTGTGATCCTGGTCATCTGCGCGGTCCCTATCCTGAAGCTGGTGATCCTTACGCTGATCTTTAAATGTGGATCAGCAGCCCTGCAGCCAATTTCCGATAAACGGATCATTGAATGCATCAGTGCCTCTGCCAGATCCGCTGAACTGCTGCTGCATTCCGTATTCGTAGGTGCAGTGCTGTTCCTGCTGTCCATTACCATCGTTGCGGTGTCAACGGGAGGGGTGAGATAACGATCACATGGGTGAATTATATGCATGGGTAAGAAATATCGTAATTTACATGATTTTAAATACGATCATCATGAATCTACTGGGGAACTCCAGCTATAAGAAATATGTCAGTATTGTTTCCGGGATGGTTCTAGTGCTGCTGGTGGTATCACCCTTCATGAAGTTTTTGAAGGTGGAGGATAAACTGGATTATTATCTTGACTATAATGGATTTGCGGTAGAGACCGCTGATTTTGAGAACAGCCTCAGGACCATGGAGGAGGAGCAGCTGGAGCTCGTATTTACAGAATACAGTGAAAAGGTAAGAAGCCAGGTAGATACCATGCTTCAAGGAGAAGGACTGAAGCTGACGGATTTTAAGCTGATCTTTGACCGGGATAAGAACAGTTTGAACTTCGGAGGAATCCTGGGAATGAAGATCAAAGCCGAATATGGCAGCGAGACAGAGGAGCAGGCAGAGCGGATCTTCGTAGAGGACATAGAAGTAACCCGGCTTGAAACAGACTTGGGAACGGATCAGAAACCCTTGCAGAAAGCGCCGTCTCCTGCGGAAATTAGTATAAAAATTAAATTATCGGACTTCTATAATATTAAGCCGGATAATATAAATATTAGTATACAGGGAGGATAATATGGAGAAAAAGAAAATTTCCCTGAAGGAAATCGGACTACCAAAGCTGGCTATGATCTTTGTGGCCGGAATCCTACTAATTCTATTGTCAGTTCCAAATATCTTCGGTAAGGAGGAGGCGAAGAATAAAACTTCCGATGTCAGTAACAAGCCACAGCAAAATGAGACGAATACGACAAGCTATGATTCGAATACTTATATAGCAGAATTGGAAGAAAGACTCGAGAGCATCCTT
>JAEZJW010000225.1 GCA_023415595.1 Bacillota bacterium | reverse complement strand
CCCGGAGGGTAAGAAGACGATTCTCTATGCACCGACCTGGAGGGATGATGAATATTATGGCAGGGGTGAGTATAAATTTGCCCTAAAGCTGGATCTGAGGCTCCTCAAGAAGGAACTGGGACCGGATTATGTGGTTCTTCTCCGAACCCATTACTTTATCGCTGATTCCCTTGATGTGAAGGGGCTGGAGGATTTTGCAGTTAATGTCAGCAAATATGATGATATCTCGGAACTGTATCTGGTTTCAGACCTGCTGATCACCGATTATTCCTCCGTATTTTTTGATTATGCGAACCTGAAGAGACCGATTTTATTCTATACCTACGACCTGGATAAATACCGTGACATGCTCCGTGGCTTTTATATGGATATTGAGACGGAGGTTCCCGGTCCCTTATTGTTCACCAATGAAGAGGTTGTGGATGCAATTAAGGGAATTGATCAGATCACAGAACAGTATCGGAGCAAGTATGAAGAGTTTTATGAGAGGTTTTGCGGATTAGAGGATGGACATGCTTCTGAAAAGGTTGCTAAGAGAGTATTTGACCTTCCCTAGACTTCAACATATTGATGTAAAAAAGTAAATTCCTCATCATAATTTTGTGCAAGCCTACAAAAAACTGGAAGTTGTGCCTATGACCATAAAAAATCAGTTGCCAATTCGAAAGGTTTCGTTGATAATATTAGCGTAACATAAAGCTTAACTCAATGAGAAAATAAAATAAAGGATGGGTGGCATTTACGATGAAAAAGTTAGACATGCTCTATGAAGGAAAAGCAAAGAAGGTTTACCTGACTGATGTGGAGGACGTATATATCGTAGATTATAAGGATGATGCAACAGCATTCAATGGTTTAAAAAAAGGTACCATACTTGGTAAAGGTGTCATCAATAATAAGATGTCCAACCACATGTTCCGATTATTAGAGAAGCAGGGTGTTCCCACTCATTATGTAGAAGAGCTCAGCGATAGGGAAACTGCAGTTAAGAAGGTTAAAATCGTGCCTTTGGAAGTTATCGTAAGAAATGTCTCCGCCGGCAGCTTTGCCAAAAGACTCGGTATCGAGGAAGGAAGAAAACTGTTAGTACCTACCCTTGAATTCTCCTATAAGGATGATGCTTTGGGAGATCCGTTCATCAATGACTACTATGCACTTGCACTTGGTCTTGCCACCAAGGAAGAAATAGATCGTATTTCTGAACTTGCATTTAAGGTAAACGAGGTATTATGCAAGTATTTCCTGGAGTGTGGCATCGAGCTGATTGATTTCAAGCTTGAGTTTGGAAGATATAAGGATCAGATCATTCTTGCCGATGAGATTTCTCCGGATACCTGCAGACTCTGGGATGTTACTACCCATGATAAGCTGGATAAGGACCGCTTCCGCAGGGACCTTGGTAAGGTAGAGGACGCATATCAGGAAGTATTCAGAAGATTAGGGATAAATTAATGATAGATAGGGCTGTTTCAGAGAAAGTTTCATAGCTGCCAGATACGTCCGAGGAGGGGCAATCCCCACGGAAGTATGCCTGTTTACAGGGAGGGCAAGCGACAGGAATATATTTGAAACAGCCTTCTTTTGACGATAATGATTGGCTTAGGGGTTCTTCTTGTTGAATAGAAAGGATAGATAATATGTTCATGGAAAACAACAGCTATATTCCGGATGAGATACATGAGGAGTGTGGAGTGTTCGGGGCTTATGATTTGGATGGTAATGATGTGGTATCCACGATTTACTATGGTTTGTTTGCACTTCAGCACCGGGGACAGGAAAGCTGCGGCATCGCTGTCAGTGATACGATGGGACCGAAGGGCAAGGTGAAATCCTGCAAGGGGATGGGCCTTGTCAGCGAGGTATGTACGGAAGAGAACCTGGAGCGCCTGAGCGGCAACCTTGGGGTCGGCCATGTCCGCTATTCGACCGCAGGGGAAAGCAGTATCCATAATACACAACCGTTGGTATTAAATTATGTGAAGGGGACTCTCTCTCTGGCGCATAACGGTAACCTGGTGAATACACCGGAGCTGAGACGTGAATTAGAGCAAACCGGTGCGATCTTCCAGACGACGATAGATACTGAGGTGATTGCATATCATATAGCAAGAGAACGGCTGCAATCAGCAACGGTTGAGGAAGCAGTGGTGAGAGCCATGAAGAAGCTTTCCGGAGCCTATTCGCTGGTCATTGCGAGTCCAAGGAAGCTGATTGGTGCCAGAGATCCCTTCGGTTTCCATCCCTTATGCATCGGTAAGAGGAATAACACATATATCCTTGCTTCGGAAACAGCTGCCTTAAGCGCGGTGGATGCAGAATTCATCAGAGATGTGAGACCCGGTGAGGTAGTCATGATCAATGAGGAAGGAATCCATTCAGATACCTCACAGTGCGGCAAGCAGCTTGCGAAATGCGTCTTTGAATATATCTATTTCTCCAGACCGGATACGAGGTTTGACGGAGTCAGTGTATATAATTCCAGGATCATGGCCGGTAGAATTCTGGCTCAGACTCATCCGGTAGAGGCTGACGTGATAGTCGGTGTTCCTGATTCGGGAAATGCGGCAGCTCTGGGCTATGCCCTGGAATCCGGGATTCCCTTTGGAATGGCCTTTGTAAAGAACAGCTATGTAGGTAGGACCTTTATTAAGCCCAAGCAATCCGTGAGGGCGTCCAGCGTAAGAATAAAATTAAATGTGTTGCCTGAAGTAGTTCAGGGCAAACGGGTGGTTATGATTGATGACTCCATCGTCCGCGGTACCACCAGTGCAAAGATTGTACGGATGCTGAAAAATGCAGGGGCTACAGAGGTACATGTCAGGATAAGCTCGCCGCCGTTCCTATATCCCTGTTACTTCGGAACGGATGTACCGACCGGTGATCAGCTGATTGCGCATAATAATTCGATAGACCAGATACGTGAGATGATAGGAGCAAATTCTTTAGGATACCTGGCAGTGGAGCGCTTGTCTGACATGCTGGGCGGTGATACTGGTTATTGTGATGCCTGCTTCACAGGGAAATATCCGATTGAGCCACCGAAGGAGGACATCCGCGGGGAGCATGATCTATAAGTAACAACTCGCTAAATATTTGCGAATGCATCATCCATTAAATTGTATGAAAATAGACACTGTAAGAATATTGAAAGGGGCTTAGCCATGAGTAATGACAGATATACCAGTCCGCTGTCAGAGCGGTATGCAGGGAAGGAGATGCAGTATCTCTTCTCACCGGATAAGAAGTTTAAAACCTGGAGAAAGCTCTGGATCG
>JAEZJW010000169.1 GCA_023415595.1 Bacillota bacterium | reverse complement strand
GTGAACCGATTCTCCTGTGATGCCTTCATCAACCGGGGCGGCAGGATCCCTGCACCGATTCACAGCTTTAAAAATTAAATTTACAGAAATTACATTGAACTGAACCTGATATCCCATCGTCTAAGAGTTACAAGCCTAATTTTCTTGGACTTTTGATTGACAAATTGCTGACCTTCGGCTGCAGAACCGGAAGGCGTGTTTACCAGGTTAAGCTCGAATACTGAATATGAATATGATAGGAAAGGCAAGGGTTATGATGGAGAATAGCTTGGAACAACTGGACTATAAAGGAATTTTTAAGTATTTCAGCGAGATATCAAAGATACCGAGGGGCTCGGGTAACGAAGGAGAAATTAGTAATTTTCTGGTGGCATTTGCAAAAGAGCATAAGTTATCGTATACTCAGGATGAATCAAACAATGTCACAATGATAAAAGAAGCTACAGAGGGGTTTGAGAACGAACCGGCGATTCTGCTTCAGGGACATATGGATATGGTCTGTGAAAAGCTGAAGGATTCAACTCATGATTTTCTGAAGGATGGAATTAAACTGGTGGTAGACGGAGACTTCCTGCGGGCGGACGGTACAACCCTGGGAGCGGATAACGGGATTGCAGTTGCCTATATCATGGCCCTCTTCTCCGATGATACCATACCCCATCCCAGACTGGAAGCAGTGATTACGACCGATGAGGAAGTGGGAATGCATGGCGCCCATGCGCTGGATTGCTCCCATCTTCAGGCAAAGTATATGATTAATCTGGATTCCGAGGAGGAGGGTTATCTTCTGGCAAGCTGTGCCGGAGGCTTAAGAACGACCTGTACTCTCCCGGTCAAGAGAATCAAACAATACGGTAAAAGGATAAGGATCAGTATCGGAGGCCTGAAGGGCGGACATTCCGGTATTGATATTATATACAACCGATCCAATGCGGCTAAGCTTCTGGGCCGTCTGCTCTATGAGCTGCGAGAAACACATTCCTATGGAGTGATCTCTGCTCTGGGAGGCTTTAAGGATAATGTTATCCCCAGGGAAGCGAACGCCGAGCTTCTGCTTATGGCAGAGAAGCAGATCGAGGAAGAGAATAAGGATATAGAACAACAGCTGACGGAGGAATTTAACAGCATCAGCAGTAGGATCAAGGAGATCTTGGCAGTATATCAGAAGGAGTTGGCAGCCAGCGAGCCGGAGCTTCAGATTATGGTAGAGGATCTCGGAAATGAGGAACAGGAACCGCTCCATCCGGTATCCTTTGAGAAGGTCCTATTCCTGCTGATGAATATTCCGAACGGAATACAGGTGATGAGCTCGAACATCGAAGGCTTAGTGGAAAGCTCTCTGAATCTGGGTATCTTCCATGTCCTTGAGGATAAAGCGGAGTTTACTGACTCTGTCAGAAGTAATTTCGGAAGCTATAAGAATCATATCAGCGATCAGTTGAATTATCTGGTCAGCTTTCTGGGCGGAGAGTATGAGATCCGGGCAGATTATCCCGCCTGGGAGTATCGTAAGGACTCCCTTCTTCGGGAGCATCTGAAGAGAATCTATAAGGATATGACCGGAAAAGAGATGAAGGTTGAAGCTATCCATGCCGGCCTGGAGTGCGGGCTGATTTATGAGAAGATGCCCGGTATCGACATTGTTTCCATCGGTCCCGACATCTTCCGCGTACACACGATAGAGGAGAGAATAAGCATTTCATCCACAGTCAGGGTATATCAGTTCCTTGAGCAGATTCTTAAGGAAAAAATTAGATAATTAACATTAATTTGACACAAATGCATATTAATCTTCAAGCGTATGGCATTGCATGAAAAGGGTTATGTAGGAGAGAGAAGATGGAAAAGGGAGATAAGTATAATATAGATACGGATCCGGATTTCGATGCGAATTTTTACAAAAACATCGAAAAGGTATTAAGTGATACCTACATCGCGGAAGCCGATAAGACTGTGGCAACAGAGGATGCAATGACTGGCGATGAGGATATCGTTATCGGTGAATTATTACTAACGGATGAAATTCAGGAGACCGTACAGGGGGATCGTAATTCGGAGGATATACCGGAACTTCCGGAACGGATGGAAGCCGGGGAGGAAATCAGCCCCAGTGTGGATGATGCCCTGATTGATATCAATGCTTCCTTGGCTAAGCAGATCAGTGAGGAGTTAAATCTTCTGGATACCCGTCCCATGAAGAAGAAAATGTCCAGGGGCAGAAAAGCACTTAGCATTGTGTTGATCATTCTTGCCTGCCTGGTCGGATTTGGATCCTTTTTAGGATTTACAAAACCGGGTAATAAGCTTCTGATGCGTATGGGAATCGACATCAGCGGTAAGATATGGGCAACCATGACGAAGGATTTTGATAAGACTCCTGTGTTGGAAGAGGATAAGGATTATCTGGATGAAGATGATCTGAATTCTGATGCAGAAGAGATTGATCCGAATTCAATTAAATGGCCCGATCATCCGGGATATGGCCGCCAGGAAGAGGGAGTATATAATATCCTGCTTTTAGGGGAAGAGGCCATCGGTTCCGGTTCTGGCAGAGGACGGACGGATGTCATCATCATCGCTACGATGAACACGAATACGAAAGAGCTGAAGTTAACCTCCCTGATGAGGGATACGCTGGTAAGAATACCGGGTTATCAGGAGAATAAATTAAATAGCGCCTATGAGAAGGGCGGCCTTGATCTGTTGTATGAAACCATTGCCCTCAATTATAATATCAGGCTGGATGGCTGTGTCATGGTAAACTTCGAGAAATTTGAGAAGATCATTGATAAGCTCGGCGGTGTAGAGATCACCTTAACATCTAGAGAAGCCTACTACCTGAATACTACGAACTATATCTCCAAGCCGCAGTATCGTAATGTAGTTGAAGGAAAGCAGCTGATGAACGGCAATCAGGTGCTTGGATATTCCAGAGTACGTAAGAGGGCAACGATCAACGGAACGAATAATGATTACGGCAGGACAGAGCGCCATCGTATCATACTGGATGCCATCTTCGAAAAGTATAAGACGAAGAGCAAAGTGGAACTGGGTTCCATGATGTTTAGTTTCTTACCAATGATCACAACTGATATCAACAGCGATAATTTTGAATTACTACTAAATAATTTCATTGAAATGGGCACCACCAAGATAGACCAGCTAAGACTTCCTGCAGACGGAACCTTTACGGATAATGTGGAGGTCCGCGGTATGGATGTACTAATCCCTGAATGGGATGAGAATTTAACGCTTCTCCATAATTTTATCTTCGGAGACGATAAGGCTGCCGCCGGAGTACAATCCTCCACCGCAGCAAACACCTCAGTTACGGGTAGCGTATCAGTGAATCAATAGATAAATTATGAATGCCGGCCTGGCTGGAATTCATTCATCATGTATTAAAGTGTATGCCATACCAACTTAAGCCATGGTAAGGCATGCACTTTTTTGACGCTTTGTCAGGCAAACATAGTTCGCTTTGGGATGGCATACGCTTTGTTCTGAACTTGTACTATTATAACCCCGCCTGTCATATAATGATATGTCCAAAATCTTATATGCAACGGGTGATGTCATGAAGAAGCATCTACATAAGAGTTTAATTCTGCTGATAATCATTGTACTATATATCATAAACTATGAGCTTAGACTATTACGGACACAGCAGCTGATCGGGAGAATCATAGTATCAGGGATTAATTATGATGCCTTCCGTGAGATGAAGGTTTCTGGGGAGGTTCTGAAACAGGGAGAGCTTAAGATAAACAAGGCTGTCAGAAAGTATCCCAGCTTAAAGAACGGTACTTATATGAATCCCGTTGGGTATCTTACTTTCTCCATGCTGGCAAATAATTTTAATACAGTGAAAACAGCTCCTATGAGAACCGATGTATTCCTGCGCAGTATGGGAAAGCTGTCCGAAACCCATGATTATAAGGAGCTATTTGGCTATTATAAAGCGGTTTTTAATGATTTAATATATTTTCCTGTACCCTATGTCCTGGGCGGGGAGGCGGATATCAGCTATACGGATACCTGGTATGTACTCCGCAAATTTGGAGGAAACCGAAGACATGAAGGGACCGATCTGATGGCTTCCAATGATGAACCCGGATATTTTCCGGTCATCAGCATGACCGATGGTATCGTCGAAAAGATGGGATGGCTGGAAAAGGGAGGGTACCGGATCGGAATCAGAGCGGCCTCCGGAGGCTATTTTTACTATGCCCATCTTGACTCCTATGCCCCTGAGCTTAAGGAGGGGGATACGATTATCGCAGGACAGCTGCTCGGATTTATGGGAGACTCCGGATACGGTCCGGAAGGAACCACAGGGCAGTTCGAGGTGCACCTTCATCTTGGAATTTATGTACCTACGGAGCATGGAGATATGAGCATCAACCCTTACTGGATTCTAAAAATCTTAGAGGCTGAGAGAACAGGGTATACCCGTGAAGCCTCCTAACCTAAAAACTGAAGTAATGAATATCATAGCAGCTTTTGATTTTATACTTTCCCTGCAGTGGGTTGATATGGTATACTTGTTCGCATAATACATGCTATAAAGTGCCAATATAACTATAGACAAAATAGTTGGTAATTGATTTGTTTCGCAATTACTCGATAGACATAAATAGCTGAAGAGGTAATATAAGAATGGAAGTATATCTGGATAATTCGGCAACAACGAAAATAACGGAGAAGGTCAAAGACCGAGTGATGAAGGCATTGTATGAGGATTACGGCAATCCTTCCTCCATGCACCGGCTTGGTATAAATGCAGAGGCTTATATGAAGGAAGCAGCAGCGAACCTGGCAAGCTGCCTTAAGGTTGAACCGAAGGAGCTGGTATTCACCTCGGGGGGAACGGAGTCTAATAACCTTGCTTTGATCGGAACGGCAATGGCAAACAAACGAAGGGGCAAACATATCATTACTACCCGGATTGAGCACCCATCGGTACATCAGCCGCTGTTGTATCTTGAGGAAAATGGTTTTGAAGTCAGTTTTGCACCTGTGGATGTGACCGGTAAGCTGATCAAAGAGAAGCTTTATGAATTGATCCGTGAGGATACCATATTAGTATCCGTAATGTATGTGAATAATGAAATAGGCGCAGTCCAGGATGTTAAAGAGCTTGCCGCCGAGCTGAAAAACAGGAAGAAGGATATCATCTTCCATGTGGACGCTGTTCAGGCCTTCGGTAAATTCCGAATCTACCCGAAACGGGAGGAGATTGATCTTCTGACCATCAGCGGACATAAGATCCATGGACCGAAGGGAAGCGGTGCGCTCTATATCAGCGATAAGGTAAGAGTGAACCCGGTAGTCTTCGGTGGAGGACATCAGAGGGGAATCCGTTCCGGAACCGAAAATGTTCCGGCAATTGCAGGCCTCGGACAAGCCGTCGCAGAGCTATATGAGAATTATGAAGAGAAGATCAGCAGGATGTATGGCCTGAAGCAGCACTTCTTAAGAGAACTTAATAGGCTGGAGGGCGTCAGTTTCAATGGGCTTCCGAAGGAATGCACCGGCGAATTTGAAATGGAGCTTTTAAAAACAACAGCTCCTCATATCGTCAGCGTCAGCTTTGACGGAGTAAAGAGTGAGGTGTTCCTCCATGCATTGGAGGATCGCGGCGTCTATGTCTCTGCCGGCTCAGCCTGCAGCTCCCACCATCCTCAGCCAAGTGTTACACTGACTGCAATTAATCTTCCGAAGAACCTGATGGATTCCACACTGCGTATCTCTATGTCGGATATGACGACGGAGGAAGAAGTGGATTATGCTTTGGAGCAGATGAAGGAGCTTTTGCCGGTTCTAAGGAGATATACGAGGAAATAACAACAACAGATAAGATGATAGGAGGAAAAGATGTTTAAAGCATTTCTAATAAAATATGCGGAGATCGGACTGAAGGGTAATAACCGTTATATCTTCGAGAATGCATTAAGGGACCGTGTGAGTGATTCTCTCAGGCCCTTGGGTCATTATTATGTCGGCAGGGAGCAGGGAAGAATCTTCGTAGAATGTCCTGAGGGATATGATTATGAGGAAACCGTTGCAGCGCTGCAGCGGGTATTCGGTATCTCCTCCATCTGCCCGGTGGCTGTGCTAGACGGCAATGATTGGGAGACTCTTACCAAAGGGGTGGGGGATTATGTGGAGGCAATGTATCCGGACAAGCATTTTACCTTCAAGGTGGAGGCAAAGCGTGCGGATAAGCAGTATCCGATGACCTCTCCGGAGATCTGTATCGAGATGGGAGCTTACCTTCTGAAACGGTTTAAGGAGCTTAAGGTGGATGTGCATGAGCCTGAAGTCAGAGTTACGGTTGAAGTAAGGACCAAATCCTACGTATATTCCATCATTATCCCGGGACCCGGCGGTATGCCCGTCGGAACCAATGGGAAGGCGATGCTTTTACTATCCGGCGGTATCGACAGTCCTGTTGCAGGCTACATGATCTCCAAGAGAGGTGTATCATTGGCAGCAACCTACTTCCATGCTCCCCCGTACACCAGTGACAGAGCGAAGCAGAAGGTGGTCGATCTGGCTGAGAAGGTAGCTAAGTATACGGGACCGATGAAGCTGTTTGTAGTGAATTTTACTGATATCCAGCTGTATATCTATGAGAAATGCCCCCATGAGGAGCTTACGATTATCATGCGCAGATACATGATGAAAATAGCTGAGAAGCTGGCGGAGCAGGAGTACTGCCTCGGTCTGGTTACAGGAGAAAGTATCGGACAGGTGGCCAGCCAAACGATGCACAGTCTTGCCGCTACCAATGAGGTATGTACGATGCCGGTTCATCGCCCGTTAATTGCCTTTGATAAAAAGGATATCGTAGAAATCGCGAAAAAGATTGATACCTTTGAGACCTCCATCCAGCCCTTCGAGGATTGCTGCACGATCTTTGTGGCGAGGCACCCGGTAACGAAACCGATCCTGAAGGCGATCCGTAATTCCGAGAAGAACCTGGAGGAGAAGATTGATGAGCTGGTAGAAACCGCCTTAAGTACAGTGGAGGTAATTCCGATCAGACAACGTAAAACCATATAATTAAGTTTTGCATAAACAACTTAAGCGGATAGCTTTCGCTCAAGCGTAGGGCATTCGCTTAAGTGAATGGCAATTCACTTAGCGCAGAAAAAGAAAAAAGGAGTTGCCATCTTAGGTTTCCCCGATGGCAACTCCCATAAAGTACTTGGTGATTACTCTACGATGTAAGGCTTTAAGATGGACAGGATGTGCTCCATATTCTCCTCACTGTGGATGTTAAGATCGATTACCTTGGATAAATCAAGGCTAAAGATACCCATGATGGATTTTGCATCTATAACGTATCTTCCGGAAACTAAATCGAAGTCGGAATCAAATTTCGTAACATCATTCACAAATGCCTTTACCTTATCAATT
>JAEZJW010000134.1 GCA_023415595.1 Bacillota bacterium | reverse complement strand
AAATATCAGGGATTATGAGTATGAAGCAATCGTAGCCCTGGCCTTGGAAGCATTGGATTATGCCGATACAGTCCTGATCAATGCTCCGTTTACAAGGGAAATCAGAGACATGAATTATATTAATTCACTGAAGAGTAAGCTGAAGATGAAAAATGCTGTGTTGGTTGTCATCTGGGTAGAAACATCGGTTGAGGTATGCAGACAGAGGATGCTGGACCGTAATTCGGACAGGGATGTCTGGAAGCTGGCAAACTGGGAAGAATACATAGCAGGCTGCAATTTTAATATACCAACTACGCTGGATGATCCCGAGATCAGTGATGATCTGATTATATTCAAAAATTCGAATGAAAGGGAATTCGACGAGTCCATGAAGCATACGGTAGAGACGCTGGAGTCGGAAGAAAGAGTGATCATGTAAAACTTCGGCCGGCCTGGAGCGGACTTATCCGGAAGGATAATACATAGCATAAAGTAAGGAGAAACTTATGAGCAGATTATTTTCGGAATATCAGTTAAAGGATATGAAATTAAAAAACCGAATCGTGATGCCTCCGATGTGTATGTACAGTGCGGAGGATGGTCTGGTAAATGACTGGCATCTTACCCATTATACTACCAGAGCTGTGGGCGGTGCCGGGCTGATTCTTATCGAAGCTACCGGTGTGGAGAGCAGGGGAAGAATTACGGATCACGACCTAGGCTTATGGACTGATCAGCAGACAGAAGGCATGGCAAGGCTTGCCGGTATGTGCAGAAAATATGGTGCAAGGGTGGGAGTACAGCTTGCCCATGCCGGAAGAAAATCCGAAGTCACACTGGAGCAGCCTGTTGCACCCAGTCCGATTGCTTTTAGTGATAAATACCGCGTACCCACGGAACTGAAGAAGGGGGAGCTTCCAGGCATTGCTTCTTCCTTCCGGGATGCTGCAAGAAGGGCGGATCAGGCGGGCTTTGACACGATTGAGCTACATGCGGCCCATGGTTATCTGATCAGTGAATTCCTGTCCCCGCTGACGAATCTGAGAACGGATGAGTATGGGGGAAGTGTAAAGAACAGGTCCAGTCTTCTGGCTGAGGTAATCAGACAGGTAAGAACCGTATGGCCGGAGAAGAAACCCCTGATCGTAAGAGTATCAGCGGAGGATTATGAAGAGGGTGGCAATCATGCTGAGATAATTGCAGAGATCCTTAAGGACCTGAAGGGCGAAGGGATTGATCTGGTAAATGTCAGCTCCGGTGGAGTAGTAAATACCGCGATGAAAGCTTTCCCGGGCTATCAGGTTGGCTTCGCGGAGACGATCCGTAGGGTAACAGGGATTCCGGTCATCGCAGGGGGATTGATCACCACAGCGAAGAGTGCGGAGAAAATTCTAAAGAGTGAACAGGCCGACCTGATCTATTTCGGAAGAGAGCTGCTGCGGAACCCTTATTTTCCGCTGCAAGCAGCGAAGGAGCTCGGAGATGGGATTGAATGGCCGGTTCAATACCAGAGAGCAAAATAATGAAAAAGTCTGCCAGGTTATGGTTGACAAACCGGAAGGATTCCTTTATATTATAGAAAACGAATCAGAATTAAAAAAGCGACAGGGCATACCTGTCGCTTTTTTGTTTTTAAATCACCTGATTGAGGAAGGGAGCAGTTAATATGAGAATACGAAGGATGCAGGAGTATAAGGAAGATGAGGGTTATATCCTGGAGGTTCAGAAGATGAAAAGCATACTTGGCAGGATGATTCAGGGAGATCTGGATCACAGGATAGATGCCGGAGAATTCAGTAGGCTGGGTGAACTGGCAGAAGATATGAATGGTATCAGTTCGATCCTGAACGGATATGTAAATGAGATCTCCCATGTTTTATCCCATCTCTCAGCGGGGAATATGGCTGTTAACTTTTCAGAGGATATCCATTTTCATGGGGATTTTCTTCCGGTAAGGAATGCACTTCATAAAATAAAGCATTCACTGAACCGATCGTTTCAAGAGATCCGTCAATTATCCCATGAGATAGATCATATGACCAGCCGGGTGGAAAACGGATCCTCTGTCATAGCTCAGGATTCCATTAGACAAACAGAACTAATCCATAAGCTGACAGGAACGATTTGTGAGATCGCAGGTCAGACGGATACTAATGCTGCGGATGCTCAGGATGCAGCCAGAAATATTGCGGGTATCAGGAAGGAAACAGAGACGGGAAGACTATATATGGACCATATGATGGCATCGATCCGAAAGGTTACGGATTCATCCAGGGACATCTCTGCGATTGTTGAGATCTTAAGCGGACTGGCAAGGCAGACGAAGCTTCTGTCCCTGAATGCAGCCATTGAGGCTGCCAGAGCCGGTGAAGAGGGAAGGGGCTTTTCCATTGTGGCTGAGGAAGTGGGTGCCTTGGCCTCAAAAAGCGAGCTGGCTGTCCGGCAGACAACAGAGCTGATCAACAATAGTATCCTCAGTTCCAAGGCCAGTGCCGAGGTAGCGGCGAAGACAGCGGAAAGCTTCGCTTCTATCCAAGCCTCAATTGAAGACTTTGCAGGGCTATGTGAAAATATTGCGGTTAGCTGTGCCGATCAGGCACAGAAAATAAAGCTGACGAGCTCCATCATAACAAATATCTATGAAGTCTCCCAAAGCTATGCAACCTATGCTCAGGAGAACAGCAGTGATGCATTAAGTCTAGCTGGAATGTCTGCCAGGTTAAGGAATGTATTAAAGAGATTTCATCTGGCTGATCAGACAGAAGAAGCTGGGAATCGGGATATGAGGAATGCCCAGTCAAGGTCTCTGATGGAAAACTTGGCAGATCAGCTGAAGAGGGTCATTTCTCCGGAGGAGATGAATCTGATTCTGGAGAAGGAGATTGTTGCCTGCAAGGATGTGGAATGCTTTTACGTGATTGGAGAAGATGGAAAGCAAATTACCCGAACTATTATGAACCCGGATATCATAACAGAACAGGATGAGAATTTCAAGCCGGCCCTGCCCGGAGATTATCATGGTGATAAGAAGTATTTCAGGCAGGCGGTAAAATATCCGGGAGAGCTGTATTCCTCCTCCGAATACATTTCAACTGCTACCGGAGAATTGTGCAGAACCCTGTCCTATCTATGTAAGGTGCAGGAGGGGGGATCCTTTGTTATCTGTATTGATCTGATCTGCGGATTTGGTAAATAAATCCTTTCAAAAGTTTAAGAGATTTGCTATAATAACTCCGGGACAATTATTATTTTAACGATGTTCGGAGGTGGTTTGGATGAGGGAGATTTTGTTTCTGGAACCGGTATTTAAATCAATGATCTGGGGCGGAGACCGATTACATAAGGAATTCGGATATACCATACCGGATGATCATACGGGAGAATGCTGGGCAATCAGTGCCCATCCGAACGGAGACTGCAGGATCAGGAGCGGAGTCTATCGGGGAAGGACGTTAAGCTCACTATGGAGGAATGAAAGAGAACTGTTTGGAGATTTGTCGGGCGAAGTATTTCCTCTGTTGGTAAAGATCATTGATGCGAAGGAGGATCTAAGCATCCAGGTGCATCCGGATGATGCCTATGCAAGAGAAAGGGAAGGGGGAGCCCTGGGTAAGACCGAATGCTGGTATATCCTTGACTGCCCGGAGAACGGGGCTCTTGTCCTCGGCCATAATGCGAAGGACCGGGAAGAGCTGAAGCAGATGATAGACGAGGAGCGGTGGAGTGAATTAATCCGTCTGAAGTCAATCAGAAAAGAGGATTTTCTGCAGATTGAGCCCGGGACAGTACATGCGATCAAGGCAGGTACGATGCTATTAGAAACCCAGCAAACCAGTGATATTACTTATCGGCTTTATGATTATGACCGGCTTGACCATGGGAAGCCAAGACAGCTTCATCTTGCGAAGAGCATCGAGGTCATCCGCTGTCCCCATGTGGATCCGCAGGTGAACGGAAGAATTACGGATTATGGGGACTGTAAAGTGGAAGAATTGATCCGATGCAGCTATTATACAGTGGACAGGCTTACCCTTCTTGGGAAACAGGAATTCGGGCAGATACATAGCTTTCTGAATATGAGTGTGATCTCCGGAGAGGGAACCATTGACGGCTACCCGATCAGAAAAGGGGACCATTTTATTCTGCCTGCAGGATACGGCACCTATCTTCTTGAGGGTTATATGGAGCTGATAGAGTCCTATGTTACCATGACCATATGATGGCGGGGAGGTGGTTTTACATTGCGGGAAGCAGAGATCAGACGACACCTGGTACAGGACCTCATCCCTTTTTGGAAGGGAATGAAGGATAACAGCTACGGTGGCTATTACGGTGAGATGGATTACCATCTGAAGCTGAATAAGAATGCAGCAAAGGGCGGAATCCTCAATAGCAGGATTCTGTGGTTTTTCTCCAATGCCTATGCGGTTACAACAGATTTAGACTGTCTTAGGTCTGCGGACCATGCTTATGAATTTTTAAGGAAGGCTTTTTATGATAAGGAGTACGGCGGGATTTACTGGTCCGTCACCTATGACGGAAAGCCCATGGATGATACGAAACACACCTTATGTCAGTCGTTTGCGATCTATGGATTAGCTTCCTACTACGGAGTTTCGGGCAATGAGGAGGCGCTAAAACTGGCCTACGAGTTAGTGGAGCTGGTGGAGCACAGTTGCCGTGATACAATCGGTTATCTGGAGGCCTTTGACCGCAGCTTCCATCCCATTTCCAACGAAAAGCTGCCGGAGAACGGTGTTATGGCAAGCAGGACTCTGCACACCCTTCTGCATGTTTTTGAAGCTTACACCGAGCTGTTCCGGGTGGACGGGAATGAGCTGATTGCAGAGAAGATGAAGCTGATTTTAGATCTCTTTGCAACGAAGGTGTACAATCCGAAGAAAAGAAGATTGGAGGTCTGCTTTGATAAGGAGATGAATTCCATAAGCGATCTGAATTCCTACGGGCATGATATAGAGGCAGCATGGCTGTTGGACCGGGGCTGTGACCTGCTGGCTAATGAGGTCTACAGAGTGAAGATCTCGACCATCACGAAGAACCTGACTGCCCGGATCTTAGAGATCGCCTATGACGGAACGTCTCTGTATAAGGAATGCAGCAAGGGAGAGCTGGATACCGGAAAGGTGTGGTGGGTCCAGGCAGAAGCGATTGTCGGCTTCCTGAATGGATTTCAGAAAACGGGTGGTATTAAATTTAAATATGCTGCCTGCAATACCTGGGAGTTTATCAAAGCATATATTCTGGATAAGAGACCCGGCTCCGAATGGCTCTTTGAGGTGGACCGTTACGGCAAGCCCTATCCGAAGGAAATAGCAGGATTATGGAAATGTCCTTATCATAATGGGCGGATGTGTTTTGAAGTAATCAAAAGAAACGTGGATTTCTAACTAACCTCCCACCTCATAGTTAATGATAGGCGGATTTATCAGCTTCGCAGAAATTTTGTGAAGCATATATAAAAAGGGGTGGAAATATTAATTCCACCCCTTAACCATATCACTTCTTACTCGTTTACACTGCGGAAATCAACCACTTCTGTTCTGGTGTAGGAAATATTCGGCGGTACCTCTCCGGCAACCAGATAATTGTATAAAGCAATAATCGGATCATGTCCCTGTCCGAAGGGATCCTGTCCCATTGCGGCATATACCAAACCTTCTTTAATCAATTCAATTACGGCATTATCATAATCGAAGCAGATCACTTTGGTTTTGCCTAAATGACCTAAGTCCTTGATCGCATGGGCAGCTCCGGAGATACCGCCGGTCACGATGACAATAACCTTAAGGTTCGGGAAGGTGGTTAAAATATCTTTTGTATGCTGATAAACAGCCTCATCGGATAAATCGGCTTCGTCCTCCGCAACCAGCTTAAGCTTCTTCCTGCTGCGCAATGCTTCAAGTACTGCGTCACGGCGTATTTTATTGATGTTGGTTTTCAAATCACCGGTAATAATGGCATATTCGCCTTCTCCGTCCGTTGCCTTTGCGACCAGCTCACCGGCCATAAGTCCGGAAGCATGGACATCGGGTCCGAAGTAGGAAAGACGTTTGATACCCTCTCTGAAATCACAGTTGAAGGCCATAAGATGAACATTATTCTTTTCGGCGATAGGAACACACTCGTCGAGTCCGGCGGCAAAACCCGGTACAATGACACCATCATAACCGGCCTCTACCTTTTCTTTGAAGATTTGGTCAAATCTTTGGTCATCCCTTTCAAAACCGAAATATTCTATATCTGCATTCTTCGCTTTTAATTAATTCTGTGCGTATAACGCACCCTGTCTGACGCCGTGCCAGAACGGATGATCCAGAGGGCTTAACATCGCAATTCTTATTCTCTTCGGGCTGATCTGACTCACGGGAGAGATAGAGGTCCTAAAGCGCTTTAATAACTTCTCGATACCTGATAGCATATTCTGAAGGGACAAGGCCTGATTATTGATTTCCTCATTCTCTGCAAGCTCTTCCTCAGTAACCGCTGCGACATCCTGGGTGATGGAGGAGATTTCATTAGAGGCATCATGGAGGATTAAACCTTTTTCGTTGATACCCTTGGTATTCTCATCAATCAGTCTGGATTCCTCATAAACCTTCTTCATATCCTCGTTCAGGATATTCGCATTCTTATTGATGGTATAGAAGGACTCCTTCACAGAACCGAAGATTTCCTTACTGCTGTTAAAGCTTGTCATACAGTTATTAATACTGTCTCCGACCTTCTCATTACTGCTTAATATATTGGTTAAGAGCTTATTGATCTGACCGATGCTGTCCCTGGTCAAAGCGGAGAGCTTGTTCATTTCCTGTGCTACGACTACGAAGCCTCTGCCTGCTTCGCCGGCTCTTGCAGCCTCTACGGAGGAATTCAGGGAAAGCAGCTTCAGCTGTTCGGTAATGTTAATAATCAGGCTGTTAACCTGGTCAATTTCTTTTAAATTGGTACTTAGATTTTCAATAAAGGAGGCTGTATCTGATAAATTCGTGGAGATAACATCCATCTGCTCGTTGTATTTATCCAGATGCTCTGAGCCTTCTTCCGATATTTTCACAGTATTCTCGACAAAACCCTCAATATTAGCCAGGCTGTTGGTGATGCTGTTCGTTCTTTCGCTTACCTCCTGGATCCTTTCCAGGGTATCCTTTACGATCTTTAACTGTTCCTGCGCTTTTTCGGCTACCGCGGACATGTTCGATGCGATATGCTCATTCCCTTTGAAGCTCATATCAAGGCTCTTCGTTACCTTATCAACTGCATCGGAAAGAATGATAACATTGCTCTTCGTAGATTCAATAAAGCTCAGCAGGTTTCTTTTCATGTCATTGAAAGCAATGGTAAGAGTCTCGAGTCCTTTTGTTTTATCGGCCATGATATCACTGATATTAAGTTTACCCTGTGATAATAAAATCGCATTATGGTCTACCAAATTAATCGCTTTAAAGAAACGCAACTGAAGTAATAAGAGAGCTCCCAATGACAGGACCACCAGCGTTAACCCAATGGAAAAGACAGGATTTCTATCTTTTAGTATAATCAAATAAAATATAAACAAAAAAACCAAAAACGCAAGTATAGCTAAGGTAATAGTAAGGATGATAAATCTGGTACTATTCCGTTTCGTTCCCTTTTTTGCTTCTTGCTCCGACATGAAAATTCCTCCCCCGATTTACATAATGATAGTCAAAAGACCCGGCTGCATACAATTAATTCGCACTTTTGCTATATGCTGGCATAAATGTCGAATTATTATCAATTTTATCATTAATATGTCGGAAATACAATAGATAAATCAATTTTCGTTGTTAATATCAGATAAAACTGGGGAGGCTAGGTACCTGAGTTTTGGTAAAATCATTCTGTAATTATTTCATAAGGCCAGTCCAGGATACCACCAAAATCATAAATGGTCTGGTAGCCTAAATCCTGCAGCTCTGCTGCTGCCAAAGCACTTCTTCTTCCGCTTCGGCAATAAACAAGAATCGTTGCTGCCTTATCAGTCAGCAGCTCCTTTGCTCTTGTTTTAATGTCGTCAACAGGGATCAGAAGCGCTCCCTTAATATGACCAGAGTAATATTCTTCCTCCATGCGGACATCCAGAATGATTGCCTCCTGATTCCCGTCCATGATTTCTTTCGCCCGATCTGCCGTGATCTTCAAAAGTATGGCCTCCCCCTCGTGGCTGTCCCGGTTACCTGCAGACCGGCAACCGGCCAGAGTTACGACGGTAAGGGTAATCAAGGATAACAATCCAATCGCTTTTACCATAGTTTATTATCTCCTTTCAGTACCTGCATGATTACAGGAGGATATGCTTTTCACTGTTCACTATTTTATCATATTTTTAGAAAAAAAGATAAGGATGATGGTAACACTTATGTTTGGATAAGGCTGTGATTTTATCACACTTCTAGCAAATGAATGACATATTCCGGCAGGTCGGCTGATATAAATTATTGATATCATATGAAGGGGATAACGTCAGTAACGACTTCTGGCGTTACTTAGGGTAAGCACTTTGGATTACTCGGAGTTAAGGAGAAAAGTGAACGATAATATCAGGGAAATCTGCCATTTAAGCCAGATGCAGGTTTTTGCGACCTCCTATTATCAGAAGAATTATTTCCAGAGGCAGATCGATCATAGGACGGAGGAATTAGTGCAGCAGCTTGACTTGTCCGGTACACAAACCATCCTGCAGGAGGAGCCTGCCCTAAGAGAATTCACAGTGGAAGAATTGGCAGAGTTTAACGGAGAGGATGGGAAGCCTGTTTATGTAGCTGTAAACGGGAAGGTATACGATCTCAGCAGCGCCGTGCCCTGGGAAGGAGGAAAACACAACAGTTTGACGGCGGGACAGGATTTAAGCTCCTGGTTTATGAACTGCCATATGGGATTTAACGCTGTACTGGAGAAATACCCTCTTGTGGGCACTCTGATAACAAATGGGGCAGAATAATAAAAGCGCCGGTTTTCCGGCGCTTTTCCTTCTTCTGTTATGGTACTGGTACTAGACTGCATTATGGCAGAAGGCTGCAATTCTGTCGATCGGGATATCACAAACCGAGCCGACTTTAAATCCATTATGACGGTGCTTGCGCCCGCCCATGCCGCCGATACCACCAGGAACATTACCAACTTTACCGCCGAGACCACCGCCCATGCCGCCATTGCACTCGTCCTCTTCATCAAAATCACCGCAGATGCTTTCGCTGAGCGGATTGGATGGAGCAGAACCCTGTTGGGTCACTAATCTTACGAAGTTGCAGTTTACTGCCAGAATTACACCGGTGAAGCCACAGCCGCTGGCACCGCCGCTGGTTGTAAATATGGTTACTGTCTCACCAATGAATTCGCATAAGTGTCTTGCTAAGCTATGATTTCCTACACCGCTATTAAAACCGTTATTGTGTAATGCCATACTATTGCCTCCAATCATATTAATCTATAAGGGGACCCGAGCTATTCTCGGTTCATCCTTGGTATATTTTATGTTTTATTCCTCTATATTGTGTCATATTCAGACATTAAAATTTATATTGTACTGAAAATCTTCGGCCTCCGCCTCAAACTGAGTTATGACAGAAGGCAGCGATCTTATCCACCGGTATATCGCATACAGAGCCTACCATAAAGACATCTTCCTCATCCTTATGCTTACGATGTGCTCCACAGGGACGTTCTTCCATATCCATCTCCATTTCACCACAGATACTTTCGCTGAGCGGATTAGCCGGCGGAGAACCTAGTCTGTCAACCAGTCTTACAAAGCAAGGATTAACCCACAGCAGTGTTCCTGTAAAGCCACAGCCCGAAGCACCTCCGCTCGTTGTGAAAATCGTTACAGTCTCTCCAATGAAGCGGGATATATGCTCTACAAAGCTAAAGTCCATATTCATTCCTCCTTAATGATAATTAGGGCAGCATACCGGCAACCTACCGATATTCTAATATATCATATGCTGTATCAGACATTATGCGACACAAAAACAAATGATATTACACAAAAAAGCACAATGAGTAAATAAAGTCTCATTGTGCTTGTATTGTGCGCCCGGCGGGCGCATGTTGCATTATTATGAAGAATCTTACTCCAGGTTCTGACCGTTCGTTTTTATGACATCAGTGTACCAGTAAGCAGAATCCTTAAACGTTCTTTTCTGTGTCTCATAATCCACATGGATCAGTCCGAAGCGTTCATTATAGCCTTCTGCCCATTCGAAATTATCCATTACGGACCAATAGAAGAAGCCACGGATATCGACTCCCTCGGAGGAGGCTTTCATAAGCTCCTTCAGATAACGGTGCATGAAATCTATTCTTCCCGGATCATGGACCTTTCCGTCCAAACTTACCCAATCCGGCATGGAAAGTCCATTCTCAGCAATGATGATCGGCAGATGATACCTTTCGTACAGGAACTTCGGTACATAATACATGATTTCGGGATGCACCAGCCATTTCAGGGCGGTCTTGTCAAAGCCCGATTTCCGAGGCACCTCTGCAAAGCCTAATTCACGGGAGGAATCCTTAGTAACGACGGTACCCTGATACAGGTTAATTCCTAAATAGTCCAGGGGCTGGCTGATCAGCTCCATATCCCCTTCTTTTATGACATCAAGGGGAAAATCTGCCTTATAATATTCCAGTCCGTCCTGGGGATAGGTTCCTGTCAGCACCGGATCAAGCCACCAGGTATTGGACCAGAGACCTCTGCCTGCAGCGCTGAAGGTAAAGGCTCTCGCAGCCTCCAGATCCTCGGCGGAGGAGGTCAGGGGAACACCCGGGCCCGGGTTAGGGACATAGCTGATCACAGGTGTTAACTTTGCATTGCTACGAATGATCTTCACTGCTTTGCCATGGGCCAGATGGATATGATGCATCATGGTAAAGGCTTCCCGTAAGGATACGCGGGCTCCCGGTGCATGGCTGCCATCGTAATGCCCCAGGATAATATGGCATTGTGGTTCATTGACAGTCATCCAATTGGAAACTCTGTCGGAAAGAGCCTCAACAACTATTCTTACATAATCCGCAAACCAATCGGTGATATCCCTGTTTGACCACCCGCCAACATCATACAAGGCCTGAGGCAGATCCCAATGGAATAATGTAATGTAGGGTTCAATTCCGACGGCCAGAAGCTCGTCCACAAGCCGGCTGTAAAACGCCAGCCCATCCGGATTAACCTTTCCCTTGCCTTCGGGAAGGATTCTGGGCCAGCTGATGGAGAAGCGGTATGCCTTCAGTCCCAGCTCCTTCATCCTGGCAATATCCTCTTTAAATCGGTGATAATGGTCACAGGCAATATCCCCATGATCCCCGTTCTTTACCTTTCCTTCTGTATGCGAGAAGGTATCCCATACTGATAAGCCCTTGCCGGCTTCCTTCGCTGCTCCTTCAATCTGATATGAGGCGGCAGCGGCACCCCAGATAAAATTATTTGGAAAACCCACGTTCAGCATCTTCCTTTCCTTTGTTTAATTAACTTTCATTATATCAAATAGATGTATGGATTGAAATGTAGAAAGTTATCATTTTACACCATACTGAAGTAAATAAGTACATATCATTATTGTAATATGCCAGGTGCAATGGTAAAATATTCTAACTGATGAGTGGGAGTTCATGGTAAGGAGGGGGAGATATGAAAAGGTTAGTACTGACAATGTTTTGTTTATGTTTCCTGCTGGCGGCTTTAACCGGCTGCACAGGGAAGGATAAGGGATCCGGCGGCAACGAAGGAAAGGCCGGTATTGAGGCGAAGCTGAGTCCTGAGGAATTACTCGCAAACATGACCCTGGAGGAGAAGATTGGTCAGATGCTTCAGGCAGTAAGAGAAGTGGCATCCGGAGCAGATCTCCTGACACTGGGGCTAGGCTCAGTATTAAGCGGTGGAGGCTCTTATCCGGGGGACAATTCGATAGAGGACTGGGATAAAATGATTACCGGTTATCAGAAGGCTGCACTCAAAACGGAGCAGCAGATACCGTTCCTCTATGGAGTGGATGCGGTGCATGGGCTTGCTCTGGTAAAGAATGCGGTTGTATTTCCGCATAATATAGGTCTCGGAGCAGCCAATGATCCTGAGCTGATGTATCAGATGGGTGCTGCGGTGGCGGAAGAAATGAAACTGATCAAGGTTTTATGGAACTTCTCGCCCTGTGTGGCCGTTAACACAGATCCGCGCTGGGGAAGAACCTATGAATGTTATTCTTCGGATCCGGCTATCGTCGCTGATCTGGCGGACGCTTACCTGAAAGGGCAGACCGATCACGGAGTTGCAGCCACGGCGAAGCATTTTGTTGCGGATGGCGGTGCGGAATACGGTACCGGCGAGGGAGGTAACCTGATTGACCGTGGAGATGCCTCGATAACCGAGGAGGAGTTAAGGCGGACACATCTTGTACCCTATCAGAGGCTGGTTGACTCGGGAGTGAAGATTATTATGGCCTCCTTCAGCTCATATAACGGTGTGAAGCTGCATGAGAATGAATATCTGCTGACTCAGGTTCTGAAAAAGGAAATGGGCTTTGAAGGCTTTATCGTAACCGACTGGGAAGCGGTCAACGGCTTAAGCGGTCAGGGCTTTGAAGAGAATATCGTTCTGGCTGTGAATTCCGGTGTGGATATGCTGATGGAGCCCTACCGATACGAGGAGGCCTATGATGTTCTTCTGGCGGCAGTGAAAGATGGGAGAATATCAGAGGACAGAATCAATGATGCCGTGTTAAGGATCCTTAAAGTCAAAAAGGATTTGGGATTATTCGAGGATCCGTATATGGAGAACCTAAGCCATGAGGTGACGGAGCTAGGAAGCGGTAAGTACCGTGAGCTGGCAAGAAAGCTGGTGGAAGAATCCCAGGTACTGCTTAAGAATGAGGACAATGTGCTTCCGCTAAAGAAAGGGCAGAAGATCTATGTGACCGGTCCTGCAGCTGACAATATGGGGCTGCAATGCGGTGGCTGGGGTCTGACCTGGCAGGGTATCATGGATCAGGGTGGTAATAAGGTCACGGAAGGGACCACTATTCTGGAAGGGCTGGAGGAATATAGTTCACAGTACGGCTTTGAAATCATTACGGAGAAGAAACGTGCCGGAGAGGCTGATGTGATACTGCTTGTACTTGGAGAGATTCCTTATGCGGAATATCTGGGGGATACTTCTGATCTGTCCATCACAGGAGCCCTTGCCCATCCGGATAACGCCGATGCGATTAAATTGGCTAAGAGCCTTGATAAGCCGGTCGTTACTTTGATTGTTGCCGGTCGTAATGTACTGATCCAGGATTATGCCAAGGATTGGGATGGTATTGTGATGTGCTATCTGCCCGGCTCCGAAGGAGATGGGATTGCCGCAGTTCTGTCCGGTGAGGTACCCTTTAGCGGTAAGCTGGCTATGCCATATTATAAAAGTACCGATGATATTGGTAAGGAAGGCGCGGAGCTGATGTACGAGTTGGGTTACGGGCTGACCTATTAAAAAGCAATAAAAACATATCGCTTGGGAAGAACTGCGGAGTATCGCAATAGAAGGCTCACTCCTTGTTCTTCCGAGGTATTGAGCCGCCATAAATTGCGGCATGGAGGGTTTTTATGAAATTTAAGGATGCTTTCCGTACGATGTTATTTAAGAATAAGACACAGTCCTTCCACCAGCTTTATACGGAATGGGGGGAGAAGCTTGACCCGGAGCATGTTCTGGAGGAATATCCGAGACCACAGCTGAGGCGGGACAATTATACCATTTTAAACGGGTATTGGAATTACTGTATAACAACCGGACCCTATCAGCCCGGACAGACGGACGGAAGAATCCTGGTACCTTTTTCGCCGGAATGTGTTTTATCAGGGGTGAACAGGCAGCTCATGCCCGGCGAGATTCTCTGTTATGAGAGACCACTGATCATTGAGACAAAGCCTGAGGGAAAACGCTGCATCCTGCATTTCGGAGCAGTGGACCAAAACTGTGAGGTGCTGATCAATGGGGAAATTGCTACAGAGCATACGGGAGGATATCTGCGCTTCTCTGCTGATATTACAGATCTGATCGAAGAAGGCGGAAACCTGCTGGCGGTCAGGGTTTGGGATGACACGGATACCTCCTTTCACAGCAGGGGGAAGCAGAAGCTGAAACGAGGGGGAATGTTTTACACGGCGCAAAGCGGTATCTGGCAGACGGTATGGATGGAATGGGTGCCTGAGCATTATATTACCTCGGTAGACATCACCCCGGAATATGATGAGTCCAGCGTTAGAGTACGGATACATTTGAATACGGAGGTGGATCCTGAGCTGTCTTACCGGGTTGATATTTACGAGAATCAGACCAGGATCCTAACCTATACCTCAACTCTGCCCGATTTTTCCGTCCGGCTGAAGGACTTTATCAGCTGGAGTCCGGAAAATCCGTTTCTCTACCGTATGGTGATTACTGCCGGAGAGGATCAGGTGAGAAGCTATTTTGGCATGCGCACGGTCAATATTCAGGTAGACCCCGAGGGAATGCCAAGAATATATCTGAATCATAAGCCGTATTTCCAGAAGGGACTCCTGGATCAGGGCTATTGGCCTGATGGCTTGTACACGGCACCCAGTGACGAAGCACTGATCAATGATATTAAGCTGGCGAAGTCGTTAGGCTTTAATATGCTGAGAAAGCATTGCAAGATAGAGCCTTTAAGATGGTATTACCACTGTGACCGTCTGGGAATGCTTGTCTGGCAGGATATGGTGAACGGTGGCGGGAAATATAATAAGCTGCTGGTCGGGTATCTGCCCACCCTGTTTCCCGGTATTGCAGGCCGTATCAAGGATCATCACTACCGGTGGTTTGGAAGAACTGATGCTGAGGGACGAATAGAATGGATGGCCGAATGCGAAGCTACAGTACGCTTATTATATAACCAGCCATCAATCATAGTATGGGTACCCTTCAATGAGGGCTGGGGACAATTTGATGCCCTGAAGGTGAAAGCGTTCCTGCGCAGCCTGGATCCGAATAGGCTGATTGACCATGCCAGCGGCTGGTTTGACCAGAAGGGCGGGGATTTCGACAGTATCCATAATTACTTCCACCCGCTTAGCCTGTCGATGAAGAAGCAAGCGGCAATCCTTTCGGAATTCGGCGGTTATGCCTGTTACATACCGGAACACTCCTATTCTTACAGGATCTATGGATATCGTATCTATGTTACGAAGGAAGACTTTGACAAAGCCTTTCAGAGACTGATTCGGGAGGATATTGATATTCTGAAGCGGAAAGGCTTATCTGCCGCAGTGTATACCCAGCTTTCCGATGTGGAGGATGAGGTGAACGGTCTTGTTACCTATGACAGAAAGATCTGTAAGGTCAGTCTGCAGGAACCTGAAGTGCAAGCACGCAGCAATGAGTGAAGTGGACTGTTCTGCAGGAGATAAATCCTCTGCAGTCTGCATGCAAAATGTCAAATAATAAAACCCTGGAAAGTATCCTTCGGCGCAAGTGATCCGCAGGTGACTGTTCCAGGGTTATTTTCTATAGATATGCATTCTCTAAAATATGCAGCATTCTAAAAAGCTTTCCTGAAGAGATCGGAAATCTGTCAAAGAAGACCCTTTGCTCTGACTTCCTAAGCACAGAGAAGGTCGATATCATCACCGTTTAAGGTTTCCTTCTCCAGCAGCTCGGAATTGATCTTCTCCAATAAACAGAAGTTTTCTTTCAGAAGCTCCCTGGTCTCCTCATAAAGGCTATTCATCAGGGATCTGTATTTCTCTACCGACTGGCCGTCATGCCCCTTCTCCAGCACCTCCATACTGAATAATCCCATCTCGGAATCCATGCCGTATTTGTTGATATAATCCACAATCATAGTGGAGGCCTTCTGAATATCGTTGCTGGCTCCGGTGGTTACCTCGGAGGCTCCGAAGAACAGCTCCTCCGCAGCCCTCCCTGCCAGCAGCATCTTGATACTGGAAAGCATCTGACGTTTGGTCTGGTACAGGGTATCCTTCGGAATGCTTAAGTTGAAGCCTCCGGCACCGCGGACACTGGGGATGATTGTTACCTTGGAGATATAATTCTCGGGTAGGAGAAGCTTGGTAACCAAAGCATGCCCTGCCTCGTGGCAGGAGGTAATCCTCCTGTCCCGTTCGGTGATATAGCTCCGGTCAGTTTTTGGAGCACCGGCTATCACTGTATAGAAGGCTTTTTCAATATGGCTCTTTAGAATCACCTGCTGCTTCTCATTCGCGGCTTGAATGGCTGCTTCGTTCATCAGGTTCTCCAGCATGGCACCGCTGAAGTATACGGTGGATTTGGCTAACTCATCAAAGTCCACATCGTCTCCGATCGGCTTACGTTTCGCATGCAGGGCAAGGATCTTCTTCCTGGAATTCACGTCGGGAAGTCCAATCTCAATCTGCCGGTCGAAACGGCCAGGACGGAGCAGGGCTTCATCCAGGGTATCCAGACGGTTCGTAGCACCGATGACCACGATGCCCTGATGATCATGAAAGCCGGACATCTCCGTCAGGAGAGCGTTCAGGGTCTGGTCCCGCTCATCATTGCTGGCATTGGAATTACGGGCACGCTTCTTCCCGATAGCATCGATTTCATCAATAAAGATGACGGCTTTTTCATTTTTCTTAGCTTTATTAAACAGGTTACGGATACGGCTGGCACCGACACCGACATACATCTGTACGAAATCTGAACCGCTCATGGTATAGAACGGAACATTGGCTTCGCCGGCAATCGCTTTCGCCATCAGAGTTTTACCGGTTCCCGGAGGACCGTAGAAGAGAAGACCCTTCGGCATCCTGGCACCGACTGCTGCGTACTGGTCGGGATTCTTAATAAAACCGATAATATCCTCCACCATGGACTTGGCCTCCGCATTACCGGCTACCTGATCGAGAGTGACGGAGGGTGTACTTTTTTTCTTTTTATTAGCATCTGAGATTAACTTGCTGTTGCCAGCACTCCGGGTATACCAGATAATACCCCCTGCCAATACGGCAACAAGCAGTACCCGAAGGACATTAGCACCGGCTTCGCTTCCATAGGATACCTCTATCCCATTCACCAGAAGAAATTCTGTAAAATTTTCTGTTTTCGGATTCGGAACCCGGTAATCTGTTTTCGGTTCGCCGCTCAGCTTCACCACGAAGGTATTTCCTGTGCTGTTAAGCACTACTTCCTCAACCCGGTTCTGCTCCACGGCTTCCAGGAAGGAGGGGTAAGCCAATTTTGGATCGGACTTATTATAGTAGAGAAACCCAGTCAGAGCTGCTGCTGACAGAATCAGAATAGACAGGATAACAATTAGGATTTTTTTCATAAATACCTCCGTTGTGAATAAATAGTGTGAATTATGTAATGCGTAATTCACACTTTATAAGTTTGTGCCTCCGTCATCCTCGGCACAAACTAACACATTGGGTTGGGTGTTAGGTTGGTGTGACATGAGTTTGACACAAGTTTGCCTTATAATTGTAACATTTTATCTCCGATTTTCTAGGCAGGATTACTGGTAAGTACGCATGAAAGTACCAGAACTGCCTGCTTATGGTTTACTTCGGAGGGTATACACGGGACCCCTCAATGCATATATTGGATTAAGTCATAATACGCTGCGTTAGAATCGGCGGAAGGATAGTGGGATGGATAGCGGAATTCTTGAGAATCAATTAAATCTGGCTCTGGATGTTCCGGAAGCAACCAGGGAAAAAACCTTGAACCTGGGGGTTGGCTTTGACCCGCAGGATAATACCTGGGAGCTGATCGTAAAATACAGCGGCAGTCTGCAGCCGATCGAAGAAGAACTGGGAATATCGGCAGTGGAGTTATCCAATGGGTATTCCATCATAACAATTCCGGAGAGTTTGATCGACCGGTTGATTAGGTATGAACAGATTGAATTTGTAGAGAAGCCGAAACGCTTATTTTATGAGGCGGATGAAGGAAGAGCGGCCTCCTGCATCAATCCCATTCAAAGTACCAATTTTAATCTGTTTGGGGAGGGCGTTATCGTTGCAGTAATTGATTCTGGAATTGATTACTCCCATCCGGATTTCAGAAATGAGGACGGAACCACCAGAATCCTTGCCCTATGGGATCAGACCATTCCCGGGAGTCCACCACCGGGATTTGCGATCGGGACCTTATATACCAGAGAGAAGATTAATGAAGCCCTGAAGATACCGATGCCTGAAAGAATGGAGATAGTTCCGAGTGCGGATCTGTCGGGGCATGGAACCCATGTGTGGTGTCTGAAAAATACCGGACCACTCCCAACGGCTATGTTATATATATAGCTGTTTTTTTGTGAGTCTTAATAAAGATTACAGTGAAGACAAACCATCTTATGTTTCGTTTACGCCATTGTTTTTTATATTTTCATCACTTAAAATGTATAGTAGATAGAGACAATATAAATGTGATTATTATGTATTTAATTCAAAAAGCAGCTTATGCTTAGGTTTGAAATATCAAAGGAAGAGAGGGTTTACGTATGGAAGGACTAAACGGTAATCAGGTGAAGCTTCGTGATGACGAATTAAGACGCCGTGAAATCAAAAACAGGGAGTATCTGATGAAATTGACCAGTGATAATCTCCTGATCAATTTTAAACTGGAAGCCGGAAGATACTCAGGGAGAGCTCTTGGCAGTGATGCTCATGGAGGATGGGAATCTCCGGTATGTCAATTAAGAGGACATTTTCTGGGTCATTGGCTGTCAGCGGCAGCCATCCATTATCATATGAGCGGTGACCTGGAAATTAAGGCAAAAGCGGATGCTATGATCAATGAGCTGGCAGAATGCCAGAAGGATAACGGAGGACAGTGGACAGGTCCTATTCCGGAGAAATATCTTTACTGGGTTGCACAGGGAAAGCCGGTATGGGCTCCCCAATATACACTCCATAAGGTGTTCATGGGCTTGGTGGATATGTATCTGTATGCACAGAACAGGAAGGCTTTGGAAATCGCGGATTGCTTTGCCGATTGGTTTGTGGAATGGAGCGGTAAATACAGCAGGGAAAAATTTGATGATATTCTTGATATGGAGACCGGCGGAATGCTTGAGATTTGGGCTGAGCTGCTTCATATTACAGGAAAAGATAAATATAAAGTGCTGCTGGAACGCTATTACCGGGACAGACTGTTCGGTCCGCTGCTGGCAGGGAAGGATCCTCTGACGAATATGCATGCGAATACAACCATACCCGAGGTTCTTGGCTGTGCCAGAGCCTATGAGGTGACCGGAGAAGAGAAATGGCTGGAGATTGTAAGAGCATACTGGAATTGCGCTGTGACCGAGAGGGGATACTTAGCAACAGGCGGACAAACCTCAGGGGAGATCTGGATGCCTAAGATGAAAATGAAACAGAGACTCGGAGATAAGAACCAGGAACACTGTACCGTATATAATATGATACGGTTGGCAGAGTTTCTGTTCAGACAGACAAAGGATCCTTCCTATATGCAATATATCGAATACAACCTGTATAATGGGATTATGGCTCAGGCGTATTATCAGGAATATACTTTGACCGGCTGTAAACATGATAATCCCTCCACCGGGCTCCTGACTTATTTTCTTCCGATGAAGGCCGGCTTGCATAAGGACTGGAGCGGTGAGACCGACAGCTTTTTCTGCTGTCACGGAACGATGGTGCAGGCCAATGCTGCACTAAACAGAGGAATCTATTATCAGGATAAGGAAGAAGTGTTTGTCTGCCAGTATTTTGACTCCGAGCTGCAAACGAAGCTAGGAGAAACTGATATTACAATCCTCCAGAAGCAGGATAAAATGAGCGGCAGTCTGATGAATTCCTCCAATACTGCCGGAAGTCAGGAAGTAAGTGAAATTACGGCACTGCACGAGAATATCCCCAGGTATCGGAAGTATGATATTGTGGTCCATACTGCAGCAGCGAAAACCTTCACCCTGAACTGCCGAATTCCCGAGTGGGTCATGTCGGAGGCAACGATATATCTCAATGGTTCGGTACATGGCAAAACCTCGGATAGCAGTAAATTCTATTCAATAAATCGGGAATGGAAGGATGGGGATACAGTCAGTATCCTTCTTCCGATCGGAATCCGTTTTATTCCGCTTCCCGATGATGATCAAACAGGGGCGTTCCGTTTTGGTCCGGAGGTACTGGCAGGGATCTGCGATACAGAGAGATTACTTTTTGTTGAGAACAATGATATTGCTTCTGAAATCATAATGGAAAATGAGCGGGAATGGGGGAATTGGCGTTATTTCTTTAAGACACTAAACCAAAATCCGGCCATTGAGTTCAGAAGAATCAGGGACATCGGTTATGAACCGTATCAGGTTTATTTTAAGGTAAAGCAGGAATGACTCACGGAGTGTATTCTAAAGAAATTCTGGAGGACTGTTTACAGTAAAAATGTATCCGGATAGCATAGTCTGTATCCTGAGGATGGTATGGAGGATCTAATAAAACATGGGTGTATTTATAAAAAATGAGAATAAGATCATATTTCAAAAAAGAAATGAGCTTGCCGTGATTGAACCCTGGGGCAGGGATTGCCTTCGTTTTAAGGCATCTCCGAATGCAAGGCTTTCAGAAGAGAATTGGAACCTGTTACCGGGACCGGACACAGAGTGTACCATTGAGATCGATGAGAAGAAAGCAGTGATTACGAACGGAAAGCTATCTGCAGAGATCGATACGAACGGTAAGATCGTATATTATAAAAATGGGAAGGAGCTGCTTGCCGAACGGTCGGAGATGGCCTTCCACATGAAGTATAGGGATTATCGGTCTCTTGGCGGGGACAACCATCGGGTCACGGTGATTTTTCAGGCTTACGAACAGGAGCATTTCTATGGGCTTGGTCAGGAGCAGAATGATTGCTTTGACTTAAAGGGTTCTACAAGTCAGCTGATCCACAAGAACACGAAATCCTCCATTCCCTTTGTCTATTCCTCGAGAGGCTATGGCTTCCTTTGGAACAATCCTGCGATCGGCCGATGTGAGCTGACTCACAATCACTCCCTCTGGGAAGCGAATTCTGCGAAACAGATCGACTATGTGGTGATTGCCGGAGATACACCGGCAGAGGTCATGAACAAATATGCTGATTTAACGGGACATGCGCCGAAGTTTCCGGCGTGGGCTTCAGGATTCTGGCAAAGTAAATTAAGATATGAGGACCAGGAGGAGCTCCTGTCGGTTGCCAGGGAGTACAAGAAACGCGGTATTCCTTTGGCTGCAGTTGTGATTGATTATTTTCACTGGACGGAGCAGGGGGAATGGAAGCTTGATCCGAAGTATTGGCCGGATCCCGGTAAGATGTGCGAAGAGCTTAATGAAATGGGGATCAGACCGATTGTTTCAATATGGCCGACCATTAATCCGAACAGTGAGAACTACAGCTATATGGATGAGAGAAATATGCTCGTTCGGACGGAAAGCGGTCAATATGGCATTTTCCCTTTTTATGGTCAGCAGACCTATATTGATCCCAGTAATCCGAGGACCAGGGAATATGTCTGGTCAAAGGTATATGAGAATTACTATAAGAACGGTATCAAGAGCTATTGGTTGGATGAGGCCGAACCGGAGATCAATCCGGTCCATTTTGATAATCTCCGCTTCTATCGAGGAAACGGGGAAGAGGTTGGTTTAATCTATCCCTATCATTACTCACAGTTATTCTATGAGGGAGCCAGGCAAGCCGGTGATAAGGAGATCATATCGCTGACCCGGGCAGCCTGGATCGGCAGTCAGAGATTCGGGGCCCTGGTGTGGTCGGGTGATATTCCTTCTACCTTCGAAGCCCTCCGCATGAGTGTGAAGACAGGCCTGAATATGGCCATGTGCGGAATTCCCTGGTGGAACAGCGACATCGGGGGCTTCTGGGGTGCGGATATTGAAAGTGATTATTTTAGGGAGCTGATTGTCCGCTGGTTCCAATTTGGAGTATTCTGCCCGGTTACAAGACTGCATGGAGCCAGACTGCGGACGCCCGGCCAACCGGAGAGAAATCCCGGCGTGAAGGAGAAAAGCGGTGGAGATAACGAGATCTGGAGCTTCGGTGAGAAGGCATACCCGATTTTGAAAAACCTGCTGGAGCTACGCGAGCGGCTTCGTCCTTATCTTCATAAACAGATGGATATCGCCAGCGAAACCGGTATTCCGGTCATGAGACCCATGTTCTTTGATTACCCGCAGGAGGAAATCTGCTACTCCTTGGGTGATCAGTATATGTTTGGCGAGGACATTCTGTTTGCACCGATTGTAAACCAGGGTCAGACGGATCGAAAGGTATATCTTCCTACCGGTAATTGGATCGATGTGAATGACAGAAAAGAATATACAGGCGGCTGCTATGTAGAAATGCATGCCGAACTGGACCGGTTTATCGCTTTTGTGAAAAAGGACAGTATCTATTTAGATTGCTTTTTATGATACAGAGGAATGCTGATGATACGTATTGGAGGTAGTTATGCTGGTTGCTGATAAGAGACCTGACAGAAAAATTGTAGGCATGGAGCGTACAGGGGGAGCATTAATCCTGTCCACGAATCATGCAAAGATAAAATTGGAGCCAAAATCCCCAGAAATCATCCGGGTGGTTTATACCCTGAAGGAAGAGTTCTCAGTTAAGGAAACCCCGGGAATCTTATGCAAAGAGATCTATGAGGAATGGGATTATGAAGAAGCGGAGAAGGAGATCCTTCTGACTGCCGGAAAGCTTCACCTGAAGGTGAATAAAGAAACAGCGTCAATACAGTACTATGATGACAAGGGAAACCTTCTGCTAAAGGAAAGAGACTTTGAAAGTAAGGATCTGGAGGAGTTTTCTTCGTATAGAACTGTAATTGATGAAGCCACAAGGGTCGAAAAAGTGGTTACCCCCGACGGTGTGAAGGAAGTTGTTAAGGATGCGAATAAGATCTTTGATCAGAAGCTTTACAGAACCAGATTATATCTGGAGTGGCAGGAGGGGGAAGCCTTATACGGACTTGGGCAGCAGGAGGAGGGGTGCCTGAACTTAAGAGGAACAACAGTCTTCCTGCATCAGGCCAACAAGAAGATTGCAATTCCCTTCCTGATCTCCAGTCTGGGCTACGGAATTCTGGTTGATACCTATAGTCCGATGATTTTTAATGATACGGAATTTGGTTCCTATCTGTATACGGAAGCTGATACGGAGATGGATTATTACTTCCTATACGGCAGCAATATGGATGGGGTAATTCGCGGATATCGTTATCTGACAGGGAAGGCGGCTATGCTGCCGAAATGGGCCTTTGGCTTTATACAGTCACAGGAGCGGTATGAAACAGCTGAGGAATTAATCGAGGTGGTAAAGGAGCATAGAAAAAGAGGAATCGGACTGGATTGTATCGTCCTGGACTGGTGCTCCTGGCAGGGAAATCTCTGGGGACAGAAAACCTTTGATCCTGAGCGGTTTGCAGAGCCCTCCGCTATGATGGAAGAGCTGCATAAGAATCACGCAAACCTGATGATATCTGTTTGGCCCAATATGAGTGAGGAATGTGAAAATTATAAGGAATTTAAGGAGAAGAACTTACTTTTACAGGGCTGCAGTATCTATAATCCTTTTGCGGCTGAGGGAAGAGAGCTTTACTGGAAGCAGGCAGAGGATGGACTGTTCTGCCATGGGATTGATGCCTGGTGGTGTGATTCCAGCGAACCCTTTACACCTGAATGGAATTATCTCGGACAGCCGGAACCAAGCACGATGTACCAGGAATTTTATCATACCGGCAGCCGGCATATTCCGGCACAGCTGACCAATTCCTACGGTCTCTATCATGCCAGGACCATATACGAAGGACAACGCGGGACAACCATGGAAAAACGTGTGGTCAATCTTACCCGAAATGGTTACACCGGACAGCAAAGATACGGAACGATTCTATGGTCAGGTGATATCTCCGCAAACTGGATTACTCTGAAAAGACAAATTGCTGCAGGTCTTAACCTGTGTGCCAGCGGGCTTCCGTATTGGACACTGGATATCGGGGCTTTCTTCGTGAAGAAGGGTGTTCAGTGGTTTTGGAACGGAGACTATGAGAAGGGCAATGAAGATCCCGGATATGTTGAACTGTTTACGAGATGGTTTCAATATGGATGCTTTTTGCCTGTCTTCAGAAGCCATGGTACGGACTTTCGAAGAGAATTATGGAATTTCGGAGAAAGCGGAGACCTGTTTTATGATGCACTGATTAAATTCAATCAGCTAAGGTACCGATTGATGCCCTATATTTACTCGATGGCAGGAAAGGTGTGGAAGGACGACTATACCATGCTCAGAATGCTGGCCTTTGATTTTCCTGAGGATACAGTTGCAAGAGAAATACGCGATCAGTATATGTTTGGTGAAAGTCTGATGGTATGTCCTGTGGTCCGGCCAATGTACTTTGAGCAGAACGGGGTACCGATCGAGGGTGCTTCTAAAACCAGGGAAGTATACCTTCCTGAGGGTGGGTGGTTTGATTTCTGGACAAATCGGTATTACGAAGGGGGACGGACTATAACAGCAGCTGCGCCGATTGATCTCCTGCCGCTGTTTGTCAAGGCGGGCAGTATCCTGCCGATGACTCAGTTCATGCAGTATGCGGATGAGCTGCCTGCTGCGCCGATAGAACTGCTTGTTTATACCGGCAAGGACTCTAAATTCGAGTTATATGAGGATGAGGGCAACAGCTACCGATATGAAGAGGACGAATATGCCATCACAAAGCTGGTTTGGTCCGAACAGAAGCAAGAGTTAATGATCGGAGAACCGATCGGCTCCTATCAGGGGATGATTCAAAACAGAGAATTAAAAGTCCGGATCATTAAGCCTATGCAGGAAGGATAAGAATTCGATTTTATCACCTGATAATTCCATTCTTACTTGGCTATAGAATGTTTAGCTACTTATTACGATTTTGGGTTGATATTGTACTGATTTTTAGTTATAATTATTAGGTAAAACGTTTAACCAATGAAAGTTATGAAAGAATGTTATAGAATAAGCCACACTGAATACAGGATCAATCAAGAAAAAAGGAGTGCTGATTATGAAAAAACAAGGAGTTAATCCATATCTTCCATCCTGGGAATATATTCCTGATGGAGAACCGTACGTTTTTAATAACAGAGTATATGTTTACGGATCTCACGACCGTTTTAACGGGTATGCTTATTGCCTGAACGATTATGTTTGCTGGTCTGCCCCGGTGGAGGATCTTTCTGACTGGCGCTATGAGGGAGTTATCTTAAAGGCTACTGATGTTCAGAACAATGAAGATCGCGACAGCTGTCTGTATGCACCTGATGTAGCCCTCGGACCGGACGGAAGATATTATCTGTATTATGTGGACAGTAAACGTTCCATCGTATCCGTTGCTGTCTGCGATACACCGGCAGGTAAATATGAGTTTCATGATTATGTGCACTATGCGGACGGCACAATTTTAGGTGAGAGAGAAGGAGATGAACCGCAATTCGATCCGGGCGTACTGGTAGAGGGAGATAAGGTTTATCTTTACACCGGCTTTTGCGCAAGAGGTGATAAATCCAGAAGCGGAGCCATGGCAACCGTGTTAAGCAGTGCTGATATGGTGACCATACTTGAGGCTCCGGTAATTGTCGCTCCCAGCCAGCCTTACAGTGCAGGAAGCGGCTTCGAGGGACATGAATTTTTTGAGGCTCCCTCCATTAGAAAAAGAGGTGACACCTATTATCTAATCTTCTCCTCAATCCTGATGCATGAGCTTTGCTATGCCACCAGTAAACATCCTACCAGGGACTTTGTATATCGTGGGACGATCGTAAGTAATAGTGATATGGGCATCAGCACTTATAAACCTGTTGATAAGCCGATGGCATACGGAGGAAATAACCATGGAAGCATGGTGGAGATCAACGGAAAATGGTACATTTTCTATCATAGGCACACCAATGGAACGAATTATAGCAGGCAGGCCTGCCTGGAAGAGATCAAGTTCTTAGAAGACGGAACGATTCCTCAGGTAGAATTGACCTCCTGTGCTCCGAATGGCGGACCTCTGAAGGGAACAGGGGAGTATCCCGCTTATATCGCCTGCAATCTGTTCTGTGACGAGGAATCCATCTATACGGATTTTACTGCGTCCTGGATGAATAATCAATTTCCGAAGATTACTCAGGATGGAAGAGACGGCGATGAAGAGCTTGGATTTATCATGAATATGAAAGCTTCTGCTACAGCCGGCTTTAAGTATTTTGACTGTAAAGGCACCAAGTTAGTTAAGCTAAGAGTTCGCGGTTATTGTAAGGGTGATTTTGAGGTAAGGACTACCTGGAATGGCCCTGTTCTCGGCAAGATTCCGGTTGCGTTCTCCAATGTATGGAAGGACTACTCTGCAGATATCAGCATTCCCGATGGTGTACAGGCACTGTATATTACCTATACCGGTCAGGGAAGTGCAAGCCTTGCATCCTTTACCTTGGAATAATACTAAGCTAATACGATAAAACAGAGGAATGGCACTAATATGGGTACAGGAGGCATTTATGGATAAGTGGAAGTATATGGACCGATTTCTTAAGGATCATATCAAAACCGGTCCCTCAGGTTGTGGCTGCGCAGTTGCGAAGGACGGCGAAATCCTGTTTGAAAATTATTATGGCTTAGCAGATATCGAGAAACAGAAGGCGATAACAGAAAGCTCTGTCTACAGGCAGTTTTCTACGACCAAGCTTGTGATTTGTACCGCAGCGATGCTTCTTTTTGAAAGAGGGGGATTCCTCTTAAATGATCCGATATCCGAATATTTTCCGGAATGGAAGGATACCCAGGTTGCTGAGAGGCTTGAGGATGGGACCTATCATATCAGACCTGCTAAAAGACCGATTCAGGTAAAGGATTGCTTTTCCATGACGATGGGAATTGGGTACGGTGGAGCTGACCATACTCATCAAATGATGGAAAAGGTAAGGAATGAATTAAAAGCAGAGGTAGGAGATTACACCCTCAGACAGGATATCTATGCGATGTCTAAGGTTCCTATCGCGTTTGATCCCGGTACTCATTGGCTCTATGGTTTCGGCCACGAACTGGTTGCAGGACTGATTGAAGTAGTGTCCGGTAAAACAGTCGGAGAGTTTTTAAAAGAGGAGCTATTTGAACCCCTGGGAATGAAGAGTACCGGATACCGATATTTTGGTGATATGAGAGAGCATTTGGTTACCTTGTATCAAAGAAATGAGGATGGAAGCAGGGTACCTGTCAAAGGAATGTTTGATGAAAGGCTGGAACCGGAAGCAAAGTATGAAGCCGGCGGAGCCGGGTTATTTTCCAGTGTCAGAGATTATCTTGCTTTCTCCCAAATGCTTGCCTGCGAGGGTTACTATAAGGGGAATAAGATTATCGGAAAGAATACAATTGATTTAATCCGAATGAATCAGCTGGAGGAGCAGCTGCTGAAGGAGTTCAGAAATTCCTACCTCGATGGCTACGGCTATGGACTCGGTGTAAGGACGATGATGGATCCGTCCAAGGGAAGCAATACTCCGGTCGGAGAATTCGGCTGGACAGGTATGATGGGCACTTATGTGGCTATAGACCCGAGTGAACGCGTCTCGGTGGTATATATGCATAATCTGCAGCCTAATATGGAGGAGTATACCCATCATCGCGTTCGTAACATTGCCTTCGGAGCGATCCGATAAGCCTACCATATACCGATGTCAAAACCAGAATACAGAGTTCTGCGTCAATTTGCACAATTTAGTTAGTGACATCGCGATGCAGAATATATCAATATATAACTTTTAAGCCTGGTAGTATATATTTTAGATATTCTACCAGGCTTTTTTATCGGATGAGGCACATGTCAGTATATCAAATATCTACTCGATTGTCAGTACAACTACGGATTTTGGAGGAATTATGGTATGGATTTGATTGTTCGCCAGTTTTACATTGCTAAATACTGCTTCGGTAATTGCTTCCGGATTCTCGAAGGTATTTCTGGCATTCATTTCATTGGAAGTCAATATGGTACCGGATATTTTGTTTTTACCCGCACCGATCAGCTCGCAGTTCAGTTCGGCTTCCTGACCTGGATCTAAGTTGCAGAGGGAGATATGAATCCTTCCTTCTGAATCCATTGAGGAGGAGGCGCTAAGCTGAGGGACTTTTTCATTCCCAAAGCTGTAATAGGTATTCTCCAGCTCCGTTTGGAGTAATTCGGCATTCTGATGCACAGAAAACATTTTAAATACATGATAGGTTGGCGTTAATATCATTTTGGGACCCTCTGTTAATATCACGGACTGCAATACATTGATTATCTGCGCGATATTAGCCATCTGAATACGGTCACAATGGTTATTAAACAGGTTTAGATTAATACCTGCCACAAGCGCATCACGCAGGGTATTCTGTTGGTACAAAAAGCCCGGATTTGTACCCGGTTCCACCTGATACCAGGCACCCCATTCATCTACGATCAGCCCGACCCGCTTGTTTTCATCATATTTATCCATGATAGCTTTATTTTTTTCAATCAGCTCTTCCATATATAAGGTCATCTGTAATATGTCAAACCATTCTTTTTCGTCAAAGTCGACAGCAGATCCCTTCGGCTGGCTCCAGTCCAGGGGCATGGTATAATAATGGAGACTTAAGCCATCCATGTATTTCCCGGCATTTTTCATCAGTACTTCGGTCCAGTTATAGTCATCTGCATTCGCGCCACAGGCTACTTTATAGAGCTTATTATCGCCAAAATCTCTCAGGTAGGTGGCATACCTGCGATATTCATCTGCATAATATTCCGGGCGCATCTGTCCGCCACACCCCCAGTTTTCATTGCCTACCGCAAAATATTTAAGCTTCCAGGGCTGCTCTCTGCCATTTTCTTTTCTTAAATTTGTCATGGGTGAAATACCGTCAGAGGTGATATATTCCACCCATTGCTGCATTTCTCTCACGGTACCGCTGCCCAGATTACCGTTGATATAGGGCTCTGCACCGATCAGCTCGCAAAATTCCAAAAACTCATGGGTACCGAAATGATTGTTCTCTGTTACGCCGCCCCAGTGGGTATTAATCATGGAAGGGCGGCTCTCATAAGGTCCGATGCCCTCCATCCAGTGATAATTATCCGCAAAGCAGCCGCCCGGCCATCTGAGAACAGGGATCTTCATTTCTTTCAGCGCTTCTATGACATCCCTTCGTATTCCGTTCCTATTGGGTATAGGCGAATCCTTTCCGACCCAGATCCCTTCGTAGATACATCTGCCCAAATGCTCTGCAAAATGTCCATAAATATTCTTGTTGATTGTTCCCTTTCTGAGTTCAGAATTTACCTTCATTTTTATCATGATAGTTTCCTCTCTTTTGTCTTTGCTATGATAAATAATTGTAACCTATATGTAGGTAATTTAAAGACGGTATCAAACAGACGATGGATAAATATTTAACGATTAACAATATCAATCTAATGCAAAATTGTATAATAATCAACAACTTTTTAAAACAATTAGAAAAGTATAGCATACTTATCAATACGAATATGGTACGAATAATAGTAAATGCTTACTGAGAGCATTCTTTTAAGGTAAAACGTTATACATAGTTTTTGATTTTTTCAGGATAATTCAGATAATATATGAAATAGCGTTTTGTTATCATTCTGGGTAATAATGCCGTAAAATAAGGGATAAGAGCAACAAAAAATGACTTTCCTCAACATGAACATTATACACAAATGGTATTGACTTAAGGTGGGATACAATGTATAATATGACTAAGTTAAACGATTTACATAAAAACCGAGTTATTAAGATTGATTTCGGAGGAGGGATAATATACTGCAATTAGCGGAAAATAAATTTAGCATAAAAGCTGTATATTTTGCTCTAAGTGTAAGGTTTCTTTTCTTGTTTTAAACATGACTCACCAAAAGTAACTTGATTATGCTGATAATAGATGAAGTTTATGAAAATAATAATTGGACATATTGTTGTTTCGGACGGACTGCTGTTCAGCTAACTAAAAAGAGTAATAGAGGGAGGAACTTAATGAATAGTTTAAGCAATAGGAAAAAAAAGAGAGGTTATAGAGAGCTCTTATATATCACACCTTTTCTAATTTTGGTATTGATATTCTCATACTATCCTCTGTATGGATGGATATATTCGTTCTTTGATTATCAGCCGCCGATGCCCTTTTCCTGGGATTCTTTTGTCGGACTTAAATGGTTTAAGGTACTGTTCAAAAGCAAATCCTTTGTTGGACAAACGATGGAGGTGCTCCGGAATACCTTTGCTATGAGTGGAATTGCATTGGCGTTTTCCTGGCTTCCGATGTTTTTTGCTATTTTTCTCAATGAAATCAAAAATGTACGATTCCGTAAGTTTGTGCAGACAGTAACTACTTTGCCGAACTTTATCAGCTGGGTCCTGGTATATTCTGTTGCATTTCTTCTGATGAGCAACAACGGTATGTTCAATTCAGTCGGTATGGATCTTGGTATTATAGAAAGACCGATTAACTTCCTGAAATCAAACGAGCATATTTGGTTTAAGATGTGGCTATGGCTTACCTGGAAGAATCTGGGCTGGGCAGCTATAATGTACATCGCAGCTATTTCAAGCATTGATGCAGAATTAAATGAAGCTGCCAGAGTGGACGGAGCAAGCCGTTTAAAAATCATCCGTCATATTACAATTCCTAGTTTATTACCTACATTCTTCGTACTTTTGTTATTGAATATCTCAAACTTCCTGAATAATGGTATGGAACAGTACTTTGTCTTCCAGAACTCCTGGAACAGAGAACATATACAGGTTCTGGATTTGTATGTATACAATCTGTCTACCAGCAAACCACCTGTGTATTCGGTATCAACCGCACTTAGTATGTTAAAGAGTATCGTTAGCTTGGTCCTGCTGTTTGGTGCTAACACCTTCTCTAAATTAGTGCGAAAGCAAAGTATCATATAAAGGAAGGAGTAAATTATGAGTAAGGAAAATATAAAAACTGTTAATAAGCGTAATAAGATAAAATCCCATTCTCTGGGTGATCGCGTATTAGACACATTGAACTATATCTTTTTTTCGCTGTTTGCTTTTGTGTGTGTATATCCGTTCTATTATATTTTTATCAATACTATCAGCAATAACAAATTAAGTGAAAAAGGCAGTATCATATGGTTCCCCAAAGGACTGCATCTTCAGAACTATATTGATGCATTTAAAATACCCGGACTTGGGCAGGCTGCATTTATTTCAGTGTCCAGAACTGTGATCGGAACAGGATTGACTGTACTTTTAGCTGCTTTTCTAGGCTATATGTTTACCAGAGAGACACTGTATAAGCGGAAATTATGGTATCGCTTTGTAGTTATAACAATGTATTTTAATGCAGGTATTATTCCCTGGTACTTAACAATGATGAACCTGAAGCTTACGAATAACTTCCTTGGATATATTCTGCCCGCGTTGGTGTCACCTTTTTATATTATTCTGACCAAGACATATGTAGAATCAACACCAAAGGAGATACAGGAAGCGGCGGACGTGGACGGTGCCGGAGTCCTGCAGATATTTTATAAAATCATGTTACCCATATGCAAACCCATATTGGCAACGATTGCAATCTTCTCTGCGGTAGCAAACTGGAATGCATTCCAGGACACCCTGCTGCTTATGACACAGGAAAAGTATTATACTTTGCAGTTTATCTTATATAGATACCTGCAATCCTCACAATCATTGTCAGCAATCATTAATGCAACGGCGGGCACTGAAGTGGCAGCCAATGTACAGACACAAACCTCGATACGAATGACGGTTACGATTATCGTAGCACTGCCGATCATCATGGTTTACCCGTTTTTCCAGAGATTCTTTGTAAAAGGAATTATGATTGGAGCGGTTAAAGGGTAAGCTATTACTACTGAATGATATCCTTATTGTAAGGAGTCAGAATATAAAATCACAATTTCAAAGAGGAGGAAAATCATGAGATTTAAAAAGCAAATTAGTTTTATCATTGTTGCTATACTTGTTTTAACAATGTTTGCTACCGGTTGTTCCAAAAAGAATGACAATAAAGCAAACGACAACACAAACAACAATACAAGCAACACTGACACCAAAGCTGACGACAACAAAGGTACTACCACTGATAACACAGCAAAACCTACCGAACTGGAGCCTATGGTACTTGAAGTTTACTCACAGCCCGCAAACTTCCAGGGAGAACAGGTTGGCTGGACAGCAAAGATTTTAAAAGATAAGTTTAACATAACACTTAATATCATTGCTCCCCAGGTAGCTGGTGGCGATATCTTCGCTGCTCGTTCCGCATCCGGTTTCTTAGGAGACCTGGTTGTTCTTGATAACGCAGACATTCAGGCTTGCGTTAAATCGGGATTAATCTATGATGTTACTGAAGGAATGAAGAAATTAACCTCTTTTGAAGAGTATAAGACACAGCTCGATGCATACAACTCTTCCTTAGAAGGTGTTGGCGCAGATAAATACTATGCATGGCCTACAGAGATGACCAATACCAGCCCTACATCCTTTACACCTATCATCCCCGGTGTTGCACCCACTCTTCCTTGGGATTATTTTGCTGAGGTAGGTGCTCCTGATATGGCTACTCTTTCCGATCTCGTAAAGACTCTTCGTGCAATCCAGGATAAGCATCCGACGAATGCAAACGGAGATCCCAGCTATGGAATCACCCTGTGGCCCGACTGGGATGGAACCTCTATCGAGAATGCTAACCAGCTTACAAAGTGGTTAGGACAGGAAGTAAATGGTTCTGTTCTGTTAGGCACAGACGGAAGCATGGTTCCTTTAACCGATGATGCCGGTGCATATCACAAAATTCTTCAGTTCTTCTTTGAAGCTAATCAGGCTGGAGTCGTAGATCCTGACTCCGGTACACAGAACTGGGATTCCGTTAACTCCAAGTTCAATTCCAAGCGTGCTTTCTTAATCTGGAATGACTGGCAGCAGGGCTTCTGGAATACAACAGACCGTGGTAACGGACGTGAGAACTACATCATGGCTCCTGTTGCTGAATTGAATGTTTATCAGCCTTCCGATCCTTTCTTTGGTAGCGGTAGAGCATTTGCAGTTGGTACCAATGATCCTGCTAAACAGGAAAGAGTTATGATGCTCTTAGACTGGATGTCCAGTCCCGATGGTCTGGAAGCTATCCATGGCGGTATCAAGGGCTTCACCTATGAGGACGCAGCTGACGGTAATGGCTTTGTTCGTACAAAGGCTGGAGAAACCGCTCTGATGGATAACAGTCCTGTTCCCGAGGAATTCGGCGGCGGCTTATATGCTGATGGTATGCTTCAGATCAATCAATGGATGGTAGCAGGTACAGCTACTAACCCGAATAATAACACCAGCTTCTCAGGTAACTTATGGCCTGCAGAGGTTGAGAAGGCAAAGACAACAACAACCAAAGAATGGTCTGAGAGATGGGGTGCAGAAAACCCTGTTGACTACCTGTTAAAGAACAAGAAGATGACAGTAGTTCCTTTCGTTAACGTAAGTCTTGCAGCTGATACAACAGATATCGCTTTGACCAGAAGCAACTGCGGACAGCTGGTTAAGGATGCATCCTGGAAGATGGTTTTTGCTAAGGATCAGGCAGAATTCGACTCTATCTGGAATAACCTTAAGAGCGAACTTGAAGGCTTTGGATGGTCAGACTTAGTAGATTTTGATAAGAATAAGCTTCAGGTACTTGTTGATGAGAGAGCAAAAGCTTTAGCTGCTAAATAATTATTAAGGTAAAATTTACCTTATGATTAATGGGGTGTTGCATGCAGCACCCCATTTTATAATACATGATTCATAAATGTCTGCGAAGCTGACATTTATGAATATACATAAAATGTCAGTGAACTTGACGTTTTTAATACATGATTCATAAATACCTTTTTAATACTGACGTAGTGCTTTGAACATAGCAGAATAGGAGACATATATGAGAAATTCAATGGACTGCCTACCTAATGGCAAAGAATTTATTAGCTGGGAGACGGAAATAAACTATCATACACAGATACATGTATCTGCTAATCATCCGAATGCCTCTGATGATAATGACGGAACTGCGGAACGTCCTTTTCGGACAATTAATGCTGCAGCTGCAGTTGCCACTCCTGGAACTCATATATTAATCCACGGTGGTGAATATAGAGAATGTGTTCGTCCGTTACGGGGTGGTGAAGGTCCGGAAAATATGATCTGCTATGAAGCATTTGGTGATGGAGAAGTAGTAATTAAAGCCTCAGAGATTGCAGAACAAATTGAAGTGAGTACCGGATGGAGGAAGAGTCCGGGCTTTGGGAAGCTTGAGAATACAGATTCATTAAAGCTATGGCAAATCAAATTGGATCCGGATATGTTCAGGGGTTACAATCCCTTCTGTACTGTGAATATCTTACATGACCGCTTATTTATTGAATTTGACAAGACAGATATGACGACCTACCTGAACCGGCGCGGGATGGTTTTTTGTGATGGAAAACCGCTGCAGCAGGTTGCCTTATATAATCAGCTTTCAGGCACGGAAGGCTCCTTTTGGGTGGAAGCGAACGGTCAGACAGTCCATTTTCGTTTGGAGGGCGATGCAGATCCCTCAAAGCATAAGATAGAGATTACCTGCAGAGAACAATGTTTTGCACCTGATATACCCTTTTTATCCTACATAAAGGTGAAGGGAATAACCTGTGCACATGCGGCTACAGGAGCACCTGTTCCTCAACGGGGCTCAATTTCCTGTTTTAGAGGTCATCATTGGATTATTGAAGACTGCGTCATTGATTGGTCAAATGCAGTCGGAATAGATATTGGAAATGAGTGCTGGCATCATGAAATAATTAAGGACCAGCTCATTGGATATAGCATTATACGAAGATGTAAGATTTATGATGCCGGAGTCTGCGGTATTGCCGGACTCTTCGCACAACACTTTTTGATTGAGGATAATCTGATCCAGGGAACAGGTTGGCAGAAGATGGAGCTTTCCTGGGAGGCTGGAGCGATCAAAACTCATAATAGCATAGACTGCCTGATACGCAGAAACATCTTTACAAAGACAATAAGAGCAGATCATCTTTGGTTGGATTGCGGTAATGAAAATAACAGAATTACTCAGAACTTATTCCTGGATGGAATTGAGCAGAGAGAAGCTATTTTCATTGAATGTACCAAGGATGGCGTTAATCTAATAGATAATAATATTTTCTGGAACGTCGAAGGACGGTTTGATCCGGATAAAGTACCGGTTGAGAAGGGATCTTCCGGATGGTATAAGACGATAGATAATGAGGTAATCAATGGATATGCAATCTATGGTGAGGGCACAGATCGTCTTTATATCGCTAATAATTTAATTGGTAAATGCAGAAAGTCCGGATATTTCGCCAAGCCGGTTTCCTTCCGTATGGCAGGAATGGAACGTGGCGGTACCTCAAGGGATGCCCGATTTTATAATAATATATTCTACAAATGCCAGGATGCCGCCATTACGATGCCGACTGATAAAAATGAAGCAGAGGGTAATCTGTATGTGAAACAGACCGGAGGCTACTTAAGAGTTATGTATCCGGCGCCGCAGGTATGTCTTGATCTGCCGTCCTGGAGGGAATTCTATGGCTTTGATCTGACGGGACAAGAGGGCTGGTTTGACATTGATGTGGATACAGATAACTTTACCTTACAGTTCACAAAGGCTGAGGAGACTCCCTTCTTCTTCGCTAATCAAGCGGAAAAGCACGGCTTTGTCTATGACCCTTCGGAGGTGAAGGAGGTTCGCAGTGACAATTTGGCTTCCGCTGATTTCTTTGGCAATAGTGTAAGAGCAGAAATGCGTGTTCCCGGTCCCTTTACAGAATTAAATACCGGCAGAACCTATCATATTGATCCAAGAAAGTTATCATAAAGTCAGGAGTGAATTTATGCACGATTTAAAGGACTATCTGGCTCCGGTATGGGAAGGAAGTCATATTTTTAGAGAGACCTTTACGATGATTGAGGAAAATGGGGAAGTTTCTGCACCATTCCTCTATCTGCCGGAGGAGATTATAAAGGTAGAAAGCTATGACGGAAGAGTGGAGTACTTTGAAGGAGAGGATTGGTTTGTGAAGGACGGCCGGATCTTTCTGACACCTGATAGCCGTATTCCCAAAACCGGCTGGGATGGAATCTATTTTTCAAACCTTGCGGAAGCGGAAGAGGAAATAAAGCGGTTACCGCCACATTTCGGCTTACCGCCGATTGCGACAAATGATGGAAGATATATTAAGCTGTTTGCCATAGCCCATCCCTGGATCATATACCAATGGCAGATTGCAGTAACCTATACGACGAAGGAAAATTGGGAGGGCTACAAGCCGGAGCCGAGTATCAAGCTGTTGCCTAAGCTTTATCAGAAGCTTCTAGCGAAACAGCCGATCAGGATTGTTTTATATGGTGACAGTATTTCCTATGGATTTGACAGTACCGGAATCTATGAATTAGAACCGAAGCAGCCGATCTGGGCAGAGTTGGTTCGTGACAGTCTGGTAAAACGGTTCGATACCGAAGTCGTACTAATTAATGCCTCACGGAGCGGTGAAAACAGTGACTGGGCTTTGGAACATGCAGAAAACATGGTAATCGAGGAAAAGCCTGACTTGGTTATTCTGGGGTTTGGCATGAACGACAGATGCCCCGGAGAGGAATATAGAGATAAAACGGTAAAATTAAGGGATAAAATTCAAGAGGAATTACCTGATGCAGAGTTTATTCTGATGGCTACTTCTATCCCAAATACACTTTTGAATACGGAACCATTGAATTTTTATGCCCATCAGGACGAATATGCCGAGGCTTTAAAACCTTTGCACGGAGAAGGATGCATTCTTGCTAACATTCAGGATGTACAGCGTGTAATCATGAACAGGAAGAGATATATTGATCTTGCAGGCAACAATATTAATCATCCGAATGATTATTTTGCAAGAATTCACGGGCAAATTATTGATACCCTGCTTAAGGATTGAGGAAAGACAATAAGTTTGCCAAGGTAAGGAATAATCTATGTGTAAGGAGAGGATAAGATGGGATTAATCAATTATACCTTTTTCTCCCATGTGTTAAGGGAGCAGGTAAAGGTCTCGGTTATACTGCCAACCTTCAGCCGCTGGAGTACGAAGGAGCCAATGGAAGAGTTTTATCAGGTGGGAAAGAAATATAAGACTCTTTATGTGTTACACGGAGGCTCCGATGACTGTACGACCTATTATCGGAATACAGGAATTGAAAGATATGCGAATGATAATGGCTTCGCGGTAGTCATGCCGGAGGTGAAGAACAGCTTCTATTGTAATATGAAATATGGGCCAAATTACTTCGATTACTTATCCAAGGAATTGCCCGAGGTGATGCAGGCAGTTTTTTCCCTTTCCGATAAAAGTGAAGATCGCTATGTTGTCGGAAACTCCATGGGTTCCCATGGAACCATGAAGTGGGTAATGAATTGTCCGGAGTTCTTCAACTCAGCAGCCGGAATGTCGGGTGTGGGAGATGTAGAGGAGATGGGCTTCTTTCGGGGAAGGGCAGTCGGTCCGGCTCTTGAGGCTTTCGGAACCGAAGAGGATTATCGTGGCAGCAGGAATGATCTGAAGAAGCTTGCTAAGGATTTGGCAGCTTCAGACAAACGGATCCCCAGGCTGTTCAGTTGCTGCGGAACTGAGGACCCCTACTATGAAGGAACTGTTCAGTTCAAGAAATATGCCGACGAAATTGGATTACCCTTCACCTATGAAATAGGGCCGGGTGGACACACCTGGGAATTCTGGGATTTCTGGTTGCGCAGAATCATTCATTGGAAGGGATTGTCTAAAGATGGGGAGGATAAGTAATATGGGATTAATGCATTTTAGCTTTTTACCTCAGAGTTTAGGCTTTCATACCAATGTATATGTTATATTACCACATGACAGCAGTAAGGCCATAAAGCCTTATAAAGTCCTGTACCTGCTTCACGGTGGAGCAGGAAATGCACAGGATTGGATCAGATATACCAGCATTGAGCGTTACGCAGAGGAGAATGATTTTGCAGTAGTGATGCCGGAAGTTGGCGGAAGCAGTTTCTATGCGGATATGGTCCACGGCTACAAGTATTATACCTATCTGACCGAGGAATTGCCAATGGTACTAAATTGCTTCTTGCCTCTCTCAGATAAAAGAGAGGACCGTTTTGTAGCAGGGTTATCCATGGGAGGCTATGGAGCTTATAAATGGGCCTTCGATCAACCCGAATACTTTATTGCAGCAGGTAATTTATCCGGTTTCTCCTTCACGGAGGAGATATTTAACGAAGATGTCGGACCTCTTTCTAAGGAAGCCAAACAGGGCGAAAAAGGGATATGCAGTTTGGCCTGGGGTTCCTATGAGAAGATGCTGGGAACAAAAAATGATACCAGAAACATGGTAGAGAATGCGAAGAAGAATAATCTGGATCTGCCAAGAATGTATGCCGCAATCGGAACCGAGGACTTCAGTTATGAACTCGGTAAAAGGTATATTGAGTTTATGAAGGACAACGGCATAGAGGTGACCTATGAAGAAATGCCGGGCGCACATGAGTGGAAGGTTTGGGATTCAGCGATTAATAACTTTATCAGGTGGGCAAAAGAAATTTCACATTCACATCATTAGGAGGGGACGGATAGGAATGCATAATTTTAGTAAATTAGATAACCTGCTGAAAAGCTTCGCAGAACATTCTGTACCGGGCTGCGCCTGTACCGTCATGAAGAAGGACGAAATTATCTACGAAGGCTATGCAGGCTATGCAGATATCGATACAAAGGAAAGGGTTCATACAAGTTCAATGTTTCGGCAGGCATCCACAACAAAGCTCTTTACCTATGCAATTGTGGGTATGCTTTATGAGGAAGGTAAATTTCTGCTTTCGGATCCTATTTCTGAGTACCTTCCCGAGTGGAAGCATATGACGAAATTCAACACCCGTCCGAATAATGAATTGGAAATCGTACCGCTTGAAAATCCGATCACAATTAAAGATGTAGTAACCATGGCCTGTGGGCTGCCCTATTGTATGTTTCCGGATGTGAACTCCAAGCAACCGGTGATTGCTGCCATGAGTAAGGCACTTCAGACAATTTCAGGAGATCAGAGGCCGACCCTGCGCGAAGAAGTTCGCGTCATGTCCCGGGTACCCGTACTGTTTGAACCCGGAACTCACTGGCTTTACGGTTTTGGGAGTGAAATCACGGGTGCAATCGTGGAAGAGATTACAGGGAAACCATTAAGGACAGTTTTCAAGGAGAGAGTGATAGATCCTCTAGGACTTAAGGATACCGACACCTATATCACAGAGCATAACAGACATCAGGTTGTAGGGGATTATGTGAAGGGTGAGGATGGAAGCTTTACTAAGACCTCTCCCGCCTCCGATGCTTCCTTTGATCCACAGGCTACACCGGTCGGAGCAAGGGTGAACCTACTTGCCAGCTCCAATGACTATGCAGTATTTATGCAAATGCTGGCAAATGGAGGCAGCTATAAGGGAGAACGTTTGCTGGGGCGAAAAACAGTTGATCTGTTACGTACAAATTATCTGAATGAAACCCAATTGAAGGATTTTAACAATAATACCTATTTGGCCGGTTATGGCTATGGTCTGGGCTTCCGTACAATGATGGATAAGGCTGCAGGCAATCACAATGGATCACTCGGTTCCTTCGGATGGACCGGCGGATCCGGCATCTGGGCAGAAGCGGATCCGACGGAAGAGGTTTCTATCGTATATATGCACAATATGAGACCGAACGAGGAACTGTATCATCATCTCAGGGTACGTACTGCCGCCTATGGCGGTCTTGACTAGTTTTATCGTTTCATTTCTGCCTTTTGCTTAATAAATGCTATAAAATCCTCGGCCTTAAGGTCGAAGCCATCTTTATTGAGATAGATAGCCTTATTGAGATCAAGGTAAAGATAGATGTGATTCTTATATTCTCTGACCTTGATGATCTGTAAGTAGGGATATTTCGTAGTTTGGTTATTTCCGCCCATACTCAGATAATCATCAAAGAACTGGAATTTCATTTCCAGACGTTCAGTGAGATTGAAAAATTTGATTTCCCGGTTTACCTGTTTTTCAATCGAAACTTTTTTAATATAAACCAGTATTAAAATAAGTGCAACAATTTGCAGATAAGAAAGCAACCCTGAGCCTGCCATATGAAACAAGAAAAAGGTAACAATACATAAGGCAGATAATATAATCCATTGCATTGTTTTGCTGATTACCTCATGATATACGAAAAAGGTTTGAATGACCTTTTTGGAATATTCGCTCCTATTATGAAAAAGAATGGTACTTTTCGTATCTCCTGTTTCCTTCTTTTTCAGATAAAATTTTGATATTTCTTCTGCTCTTCGCTTGGCTAAGGCATTATATTTCTGCTTTCTCTTCCTTAGCAACAGTATCCAGGCTACGAGGGTAATAAGAAGGACGACAGTCGAAACTGTTCTGAAGGTTGTAGCGAATTGTTCCTGTTCATTGATCTCTGTTTTATCAAAGTATTTGGTAAAATGAATACCGTCTACCAGAGATTTCATATAACCTTCATTGATAACTGCTTCAGCTTTGTCCTGATAAATATGAAGGGATATGATTGACCCGTTTACAATGGATCCGTATACTAACTCCTTATAGTTCAGATTGTTTTGTACCGTTTCAATAAACAAACGGAAGAAAGTGGTTTCTTTCTGTAAATACTTTTCAACTTGAAAGGTGGTATTCGCATCTTGTTCAATGATATTTGCCATGAAGTTATTCAGTTCTTCTTCGGTAAGAGAAGATAAGTGAAATATTTTCTCGCTTTGCTGTGTTTGCTTTGATAGTAGATTTACTCTGGTTTTTGTGATTTGATCAAACAGGATTGCTTTTACACCCATTTGCTTCATTGTCTTTATCTCAGAAATCGGGTCATTTATGCCTGCTAAACCCCATGTTTCATCTGCTATCGGCGTATCCATTGTTAAAATAACGGTGTCGTCCGGAATATTCAGTTCCATGTTTATTGTAGGAAAAGTCAGGGTTGCAGCATGGGCTACAGAGTTTGGTATCATACATTGAATAATCAGGATTATAACTAGCAGCTTCTGTATCAGTTTTTTCATATTACCTTTGTATCTCCTTTTTCGGTTTGGTGAAAGTTTATAATGCTCCTCTTAAGTATACACCAAACCCCGATATAATGCCAAAAGGAAATGAGTTTGTGTGATTATTTTTGATAAGGGTGGATACAAATTAATTATTAGTCAGAATTAGTTCCTTAAATAGGAAGGAATTAAATAGAAAGGAAGGAAATATATGAAAGCGAAGTTAATATTAAATAAAGATTTTACTGTTGGACAAATTGATGATAGGATTTATGGATCCTTTATTGAACATCTTGGAAGAGCGGTATATAACGGCATCTATGAGCCTACTCATCCCACAGCAGACGATATGGGCTTCAGAAAAGATGTTTTAGAAATGGTACAGCAGCTGAATGTACCGATTGTGCGTTATCCCGGTGGCAACTTCGTTTCAGGCTATCGATGGGAGGATGGTATTGGTCCCAAAGAAAAACGCCCCAGCCGTGCTGAATTAGCATGGCATGTAATTGAGACGAATGAAGTGGGGGTGGATGAATTTCTGGAATGGGCAAAACGCGCTAATTCAGAAGTAATGCAGGCAGTTAATTTAGGAACCAGAGGAGCCGAGGAAGCCCGTAGCCTTCTGGAATACTGCAATTTCCCCAAAGGAACCTATTACAGCGATTTGCGTCGTTCCCATGGTTTTGAAGAACCCTTTAATATCAAGGTATGGTGTCTTGGAAACGAAATGGACGGTCCCTGGCAGATCGGAGCAAAAACCGCTGAGGAATATGGCAGAATTGCGTGTGAAACCGCTAAAATCATGAAGGAACTGGATCCCAGCATTGAACTGGTAGCCTGCGGAAGCTCCGGTCTTAATATGCCTACCTTCGGTAAGTGGGAAGCTACCGTATTAGAGCATACCTATGATTATGTGGATTATGTCTCACTCCATAACTATTATGGAAACCGTGATAATAATACGAAGGCCTACCTTGCATGCTCCGTTGATATGGACAATTTTATCAAATCAGTCATATCGATCTGTGATTATGTGAAAGCAACAAAGCATTCGGATAAGACCATTAATTTATCCTTTGATGAATGGAATGTTTGGTTCCATAGCAATGAGGCAGATAAGAAGCTGGAGCCCTGGCAGATTGCTCCTCACCAGTTAGAGGATATCTATAACTTTGAAGATGCCTTAGTTGTCGGCTGTCTTCTTATAACACTGTTGAAGAACTGCAATCGTGTCAAAATGGCATGTCTTGCACAGCTTGTTAATGTTATCGCACCCATAATGACAGAGAATGGCGGCAGTACCTGGGCACAGACGACCTTTTATCCGTTTATGCATGCTTCGAATTATGGCAGAGGCGTAGCTTTCATTCCGGTTGTATCCAGTGAGAAATATGATACGGACCGACTGAAAAACGTGCCTTATGTTGAAACAATCGGAGTATATAACGAGGAGAACAAAGAATTGACTGTGTTTGCAGTTAACCGTTCCATGGAAGAGAACATTGACCTGGAAATCGACTTAAGCGATTTTGATAATGCTAAACTGATCGAGCATATTGTTTTGGAAAATGACGATATGAAAGCGGCTAATTCAGCAGAGAAGCCGGACAATGTAGTTCCTCATAGTAACGGAAAGACTAAGGTCGGAGCTGGTTCGGCAACAGCAGTATTAAATAAGCATTCCTGGAATGTAATCCGCTTCCAGGTTTAATAACCGACCGCCGGCTATTGAAACAGGCTATTACGTCAATAATCAGATGATATCAAAGAATAAGACCAAAGAAAATGAAATCTCCCTAATCAGTTGGATTTTAGGTCTAACTTATGGGGCATTCACTTTACCTTGGTCTTTTTTCTACGCTTTTTAGAGTTATATGCCACGGGATTAGCCAATATAATCTAATAAGCATAGATGAGGCGCAGCTTATGGGAAGATTGGTTATACATCATTACTATAAGGAACAGAACAAAGAAAAAAGAGAGCTTGAAATCATAAACATTATATTAAAAATGATCCGGAAGAAAATCAGCTGAAGAGCAGAGGAGGGGGTGGCAAAGCTATGGACAGAGCCGCAATCTACTGCAGATTATCAAGGGAGGATGTAGATAAATTAAATAAGGGTGATGATAGTGAGAGCATACAGAATCAGAAACTGCTGCTAATGGATTATGCTGCGGAACACAATATGCTGATTTATAGGATCTACAGTGATGACGACTATTCGGGAATCGACAAAGACAGACCCGAATGGAATAAAATGCTGAAGGATGCTGAGAAGGGCGAGTTTAACGTTATCATATGCAAAACGCAAAGCAGATTTACCAGAGAGCTGGAAATGGTGGAAAAACTGATCCATGGTTCCTTTGTGGAGTGGGGAATCAGATTTGTCGGAGTAGTCGATCATGTTGACACGAATATCAAGGGAAATAAGAAATCCAGGCAAATTAATGGACTGGTGAATGAATGGTACCTGGAGGATTTATCTGAAAATATAAAGGCTGTTTTCAGAAGGAAAATGGAAGACGGACAATTTCTTGGTGCATTTGCTCCCTATGGCTATAAAAAAGACCCGAATAATCACCATAGAATTATAATCGATGAAGAAACCGCTAAGATTGTTAAGCGGATTTTTGACTTATATCTGGAGGGATACAGCATAAAGAGAATCTGCTGCATATTGACAGAGTCCCGGATCACAACGCCGACTGAGTATAAGCAGAGGATGGGATATCATTATAAAAACCCAAATTCGGATTCTGCTACCTCCAGATTAGGGGTTTGGGGATCAACAACCGTAAGAAATATCCTAACCAATAACACTTATATCGGTGTACTAACACAGGGCAAAGAGAAAAAATTAAGTTATAAAAGTAAGAAGGTTGTGAAGGCTCCTGAGAGCGAGTGGGTCGTACTGGAGAATAACCATGAAGCCATAATTGATAAGAATATCTTTTATCAAGTTCAAAAAATGCTGGAGTCTAAACGTACAGTAAGCACGGATACAAAGGGAAATACAAAGTTTAGGGCTCATTGCCTGGCAGGAAAAGTAAAATGTCCGGATTGTGGTTCCTCTCTGATTAAAACGGGTGGTGGCAGTTCTCTGGATAGCCGGTATTTAAAATGCCAGTTAGCTAATAAGACGGGGAACAAAAAATGTACTCCCCATGCAATTCGGTTCAATCAATTAAGGGATACGGTTGCATGTGAAATCAGAAAACAAATCAATGAGGCTTTAAGCGGCAACGAAAAATATTTTGCAGAAAGTTTACACGGTATCTTCGATATGGATGCTGCGATCGGGGTTAAGCTGAGAGAGCTGAATAGAATAAACCGAATCATACAGGATAATAATGCGGCTCTGTCCTCCTTATACATGGATAAAGTAAAAGGGCTGATCACCGAGGATGAATATCGTATGCTGAGAGAAACCTTCCATCACGCAAGCAGCGAGCTGCAGGCTGCCAAAAGGAAGCTCGAAAATGATATGGAACAACTAAAAATCACATGGTCAGAAAATCAGGATGCCTTAACTATAGCCATGAGATATGCCGACACTGAAGAATTATCCGGTGAAATTGTTGCATATTATATAGACTACATCGAAGTCGGTGAAAAGGATAGGTACGGTAATCAGGATTTACATATTCATTGGAACGTATAATTACATAAAAGCTGTATTTTTCAAACACCAAGCCCATGTGGCCGGTATTGCCGCCGGAAATGGCAGGGCAAGCAGCGGAGAATTCCGCGGTGTTGCATCCCGCAGTGAACTGCTGATCGTAAAGCTCGGGACTTCTGTCGGGAATTCCTTTCCCAGAACAACTCAGCTGATGCAGGGTCTGGAATTTGTCCTCCGTGAGGCAATTGCCTTAAGACGTCCCCTGGCCGTCAACGTCAGCTTCGGTAACAACTATGGTTCTCATACCGGAAGATCTCTGTTGGAGAGCTTTATCAATGATGTGGCGGATATGGGCCGTACAAACATTATCATCGGCACGGGTAATGAAGGGGCGACCGGGAACCATGCACAGGGCATCCTCCGCATGGGAACCAATGCCATTGTGGATCTTGCCATTAGTGATTTTGAATTCTCGATGAATATTCAGATCTGGAAGAATTATTACGATCATTTTGATCTAACGATCACGGCTCCGAACGGGACCCGTGTGGGTCCGATTCCGTCCATCCTCGGAACCCAGCAATTTCGGATTGCCCAGACGGAGCTTCTGCTGTATTACGGAGAGCCCGTGCCCTATAATCCGCAGCAGGAGATCTATATCGAATTCATCCCCACAGGCACCTATATCAATGCAGGGATCTGGAGATTTGAGCTGGTCCCCAGGAGAATTATAGTCGGAAATTATGATATGTGGCTACCTGCGGGAGGCTTGAAAAATGAGAACACCCGCTTCCTCTTATCCTCCGAATTCACGACACTGACAGTTCCGTCCAGTGCATACCGTGCAGTAACCGTGGGAGCTTATAATGCCTATACGAACAGCTACGCACCCTTTTCCGGAAGAGGATTCACCAGAGATAACGAGATAAAGCCGGATCTGGTGGCTCCGGGAGTGGATATTAATTCCTGCGCACCGGGCGGTGGCTATACCGTCCGTTCCGGAACCTCCATGGCGACTCCCTTTGTGACAGGCAGTGCAGCACTGTTAATGGAGTGGGGGATTGTTCAGGGGAATGATCCCTATCTCTACGGAGAGAAGCTGAAGGCCATCCTGATCAACGGCTGCAGGCAGCTGAGGATTGAGAGTAACTATCCGAACCGGACCTTAGGCTATGGTGCCCTATGCTTGGAGAATTCCTTCAATTTTATGCTTTCCTGACCATATGCAACTGTCAGTTGACAAATTGCAAGGCGTCGGTTTATTGCTTTTAGCCTCCATCTTTGGTATGATTAGGTCCTGGAGGTGGAAGTATGAAATTTTGTGATAAACTGGTTCAATTACGCAGAGAGAAGGGTTACTCTCAGGAGCAGCTGGCTGACCTGTTAAAGGTATCCCGACAGTCAGTGAGTAAATGGGAGGCCGGCCAGTCCATGCCGGAGCTGAATAAGCTGATCACCCTGGCTGATCTGTTCGGTATAACAGTAGATTATCTGGTTAAGGAAGAAATCGAACCCGGGCAGGAGTCTCAGGCAGGGGTCAAGGATACTCCGGCGGTACAGTATCAGCCGGTCTATGTACCAAGATATTTTGGAGAATTTGAATATAAAAGCAAGAGGACGGTCTTTGGTATTCCTTTGATTCATATCCGTTACGGCTACGGTCCCAGGGTGGCAAAGGGGATCATAGCGATCGGGAATATCTCCATCGGTGTGCTCAGCTTCGGCGGGGTTGCCCTGGGAGGTATCTGTCTTGGAGGCTTTAGCCTGGGTCTTCTGGCTTTGGCCGGATGTGCCATCGGCTTATTTGCCTTTGGCGGCCTGGCGATCGGCATATTGGCGGTAGGCGGCTTTGCATTTGGGGTATATTCTATAGGAGGCATGTCTGTTGCTTCCCAGATAGCGGTGGGTGGTTCAGCCTCCGGCAAGACTGCAATCGGCGCTAAGGTAAGCGGGGATCATATACTTAAAATTACCGAATCAGTAACCGGTAATCAGATTAGGGATTTTATACTGCTGCATCACCCGAAGATCTGGGAACCGATTTTGAGGATATTGTCCCTGTTCGGAAATTTATTCTAGCCCCGGGAGGCATCAGGTTGGAATAGAGCGAAATAGTTAACTCGATGTTTATTCGGAAAAGAACCTTGACATTAGTTATATTTTAACATATGATATATTAAGATTTAAGAAGATGAAAGGGATTATCATGTCAAATACACTTAGATGGGTTAAATTTGAATCTGTTATGACAGCAATTTACGGCGTTAACGGGATAACTACGCCCAAAATTAAAGAATCAACAGATGACCCTATAAGTATATTGGTACATTCATGATTACTCTCTTTATCAGAAGAAAATAAAACTGATAATCAGAATGATAATGATTTTATGAACCCAAGGCTTATTGGCCTTGGGTTCTTTACGTATAAAAGTGAGGTAGAAAAATGATTGAATTAAGTATTCATAATTTAAACAAATACTATGGTGCAAACCAAATATTAAAGGAAATTTCCTTTGATTTAAAAACCGGAGAAAGAGTCGGTCTAATTGGGCAGAACGGCTGCGGCAAGACTACGGTATTCAAAATCCTTATGGGAATTGAGGAATATCAGTCGGGAGAAATCAGTATCAGGAAAGGAGCCCGGATGGGGTATCTGAACCAGATTCCCGAATTTGAGGAGGGGACCACTGTTCTTGAAGTGCTGGAAGTAGCCTTTGAGGAGCTTTACCGGTTGAAGCATAAGCTGAGGGAGCTTGAGAAGCAGTTCGGTGACTTAGAAGGAGAGGCGCTTAACAGGGCGCTGGAGCTCTATGGCAAGCTGACCGGCCAATATGAGGCAGCGGGGGGCTATGAGACGGAAACCAGGCTTAATAAGACCACGGAAGGCCTTCTGATCAGTGAGGCAATGCAGAAGCTGCCCTTTGACAGTCTGAGCGGGGGAGAGAAGACCAGGGTGATCCTGGCGAAAATCTTACTGGAGGAGCCTGATATCCTGCTGCTGGATGAGCCCAGCAACCATCTGGACCTGGCGGCGGTGGAATGGCTGGAGAGCTTTTTAAAGGAATATAAGGGAACGGTATTGGTGATTTCCCATGACAGATACTTCCTGGATGCCGTGGTGAACAGAATAATTGAACTTTTTCCGGACCATGCGGATCTTTACCAGGGAAATTACAGCTGGTATGTGGAGGAAACGGAGCGCAGATTTTTAATTGACCTTAAGAATTACCAGAATGAACAGAGAAAGATTGACAGGATGGAGGAGCAGATTGCCAGGTACCGGATCTGGGGCGAGATGCGGGACAGTGAGAAGATGTTCAAGCGGGCTAAGGAGCTGGAGAAGCGGTTAGAGAAGCTGGATACCCCGGTCAAGCCTGTTGCGGAGAACCGTAAAATCCGTTTAAACCAGAAGGTGACAGGAAGGACAGGTAAGCTGGTTCTTGAGGCGGAGGGGGTAGGAATAAGCTTCGGAACGAAGGAGCTTCTGAAGGAGATCGGCTTTACCCTGTTCTATCAGGACAGCGCCTGTATCCTTGGTAGGAATGGCTGCGGAAAAAGCACCTTCCTAAAACTTGTGGTGGGAGAACTTACGGCTGACCGGGGGGAGATAAGGACCGGAGCACAGGTAAGTATCGGTTATTTGCCCCAGAATGTGGTTTTTGAAGACGAGGAGCAGACTATCCTTGACTATTTCTCCAGACTTCATAATATTACGACCGGAGAAGCCAGGTCCCTCCTGGCGAAGGTGCTGTTCCTGAAAGAGGACGTGAATAAGAAGATCAAATTCCTGTCCGGTGGTGAGAAGAGCAGGCTGAAGCTATGCTCCTTAACCTATGAAGGAGCTAACCTCCTGATCCTGGATGAGCCTACGAACCATCTGGACATCGATTCCAGAGAGGTACTGGAGGAAACACTGATGAATTTTACGGGTACGCTCCTGTTCGTTTCCCATGACCGGTATTTTATCAATAAGGTGGCGGATAGAATTCTTACTCTTGAAGATGGGAGCATTCAGGTATATGAAGGGGATTATACGTATTATCAGGAGGAGGTTAAGAAGGCTGCTAACCGGGTTCTGGGAACGGAAGTGCCCTCCGACAGACCGGCGAAGACCTCAGTTAGTCCTACTGTATCAGCAGGCTCCGTTAAAAACAGGAAGGAGCAGCAGCTCAAAACCGGATCAGGGAACACGAAGCTTCCGGGGCAGCTGGAGGCGGAGATAGGGGAGCTGGAAGCACAGAAGAAGCTTTTGGAGGAACGTATGGAACAGAATAGTACGGATTCGGAAGTTCTGAAGGAGGTTTATGAGAAGCTTACGTTACTGGAAGTAAGGCTTACTGATGCATATGAGGAATGGGAGAGGACCATGGAGAGTTTGGCATAAATGCCTAGGAAAGGAACCAAGCTCTTATTTGTTTTAACATTGTATAATAATAAAGGAGGCAGGTGATATCATCACCCTGCCTCCCTGTTATTCATGATAGTGAACCGGCCTGCCGATTCATCTTGTCTCTATACTTTGATTTTGAAATGCCTGTGTTCTTAAGATTATGCCTCGTCTCCGGCTTCCTCTTTCTTCTTTCTGCCAGTTATCTTAGCTAAAACGGTTACGATAAAAGTAAGTAAGAGAATGACCACAAAGATACTGAGCATTCCTTTTCCCATTATTTCAAGAGAAGTTATAAAATTCTGGTTCATTAAAGCTCTCATAATGACTCCTTTCTTATTCCGGGACTTGATATGTTTCAAATTCTGATCCCTGCATCAGATGGTCGGATCCGGGAAATTAGCCCAGGATGTCCAGTAATAACTTGATTACAACACCGCCTGCGACAACGGAACCGATCTGACCGGATACGTTCGCACTGATGGCATGCATCAGCAGGTGGTTGGAGGGATCCTCCTTCAGACCCATCTTCTGTACCACACGGGCTGACATGGGGAATGCCGAGATACCTGCAGCTCCAACCATGGGATTGATCTTCTTGCCCTTCGGAAGGAACAGATTCAGGAGCTTGGCGAATAAGACACCGCCAATGGTATCAAATATGAAAGCAGCAAGACCTAAGCCCATGATCTTCAGGACGTCCCAGGTGATGAAGACATCCGCAGTCATCTTGAAGGAAATTGTAATACCAAGTAATAGGGTAACCAGATTGGGAAGAACATTCTGCGCTGTATCGGACAGAGAATTTAAGACACCGCATTCCCTGATCAGGTTACCGAACATCAGGAAGCCTACCAATGCAACGGACTTCGGAGCAATGATACCGGCAATAAAGGTTACGATGATCGGGAACAGAATCCTTGTCGTCTTGGTAACGGATTTCGGATTATACTCCATGCGGATCAGACGTTCCTTCTTGGTGGTAACAGCTTTAATTGCAAGGGGCTGTACGATAGGAACCAGGGCCATGTAGGAATAGGCCGCCACGGCAATCGGACCCATAAAATCGGATTTCAATATATTAGCTACCAGAATGGAGGTAGGACCGTCTGCTGCACCGATGATACCGATGGAAGCTGCATCTTTTAATTCGAAGCCAAGCAGAACTGCAATTGTAATTGTTGCGAAGATACCGAACTGGGCTGCTGCGCCGAACAGGAACATCTTCGGGTTAGAGAGCAGGGGACCGAAGTCAATCATAGCTCCGATACCGATGAATAACAGGATCGGTAATGCTTCGGAGGCCTGAATGCCAGTATTGAATAACCATTCGATAATACCATCATGGCCTAACACTCCGGTTCCGGGTATGTTAACCAGAATCGCACCCAGACCCATAGGAAGCAGCAGGGAAGGTTCCAGACCCTTACCGATTGCAAGCCAGATTAATACAAAGCCGATTACATACATGATACATTGCTGCCAAGTAATGTCCATGATACCTGACAATAAAAAATCCATAATAACGTCCTCCTTAGCATGTATAAATATTTGAAAAAATAAAATCAAATTGGTTTTATTGTAGTACAGGAAGGATAGGTATGTCAATGATGTTTCGCAAGTTTTTGCTGAGCAGTTCGTAAGTTCATTAGGGATTTATTTATATTATTTTGTCAGCACATTCTCCCAGAAATTGCATAAAGTAAATATCACGGAACAAATTCTGGGCGTGTCGTCATAATTAATAAAAAACAGATTAAAAATTTAGACAATATGTATAGTTAAAATGGTAAATTATTAATAATATTATAGGAAGGATATACATAATGACATAAGTGGAAGAACGATTAGTTTGCTATTGCACAAATTTTCTAAACATGATAACATCAATGATGTGGCTAAAAATAGCTAAAAAAATATATCATAGGGAGATGAGCATTTTGAATTTGACTTTTTTTCAAGTAGCATCAATTGTCGTTTCCGCATTGGCTTTCGGTACTGCATTCTGGCTCTATCAGTGGGTAGCGAAACAGCCGTCCTCCAACGCTAGGATAGCAGAAATCGGTAAGCTGATCAGAAACGGCGCAAATACTTTCCTTGCGAAAGAGTATAAGACTCTGTTACGTTTCTGTTCTGTAGCAGCAATCCTGATCCTCGTATTTCTTCCCTCTCCGATCTGGAAGGGCGATGTAGTGGATAACATCACAATGGCTGTATCCTATATATTCGGTACAGTATTCTCAGGAATTGCTGGTAAAGTAGGTATCAGTATTGCAACAATCGCAAATATTAAGGCTGCTGAAGCAGCAACCAAGGGAATTAAACCCTCCTTCATGTCCGGCTACCGTGGTGGTGCGGTTATGGGTATGGCGGTAGTAGGCTCCAGCTTACTCGGTGTAACACTGGTTTATATGATCACCGGTGACACAACCGCATTATTAGGCTTCTCCTTCGGTGCCAGTTCCTTAGCTCTGTTTGCTAAGGCAGGCGGCGGTATCTTCACAAAGACCGCAGATGTCAGCGCTGACCTGGTTGGTAAGGTTGAACTTGGCATTCCCGAGGATGATCCGAGAAACCCTGCAGTTATCGCTGATAACGTAGGTGATAACGTTGGTGACGTAGCCGGTATGGGTGCGGATTTATTTGACTCCAACGTTGCTTCCATGGCAGCAGCTATGGTTATGGCAGCTTCCATCGGTGATATGAAGAAGAATATCAGTATGGTTATCTGTTATGCAGCAATCGGTTTACTGGCTTCCATTATCGGTGTATTCACCGCTAATATGAAGGAAGGCGGCAGCCCGACCAGAGCACTGAATACAAATACATATGTGACGACCGTCATCTATGGCGCGTTAACTGCAGTTGCAACTTATTTCTTTGATTTTGAATGGCGTATTTGGGCAGCAAGTGCAATCGGCTTAGTTGTTGGAACGATCATTGGTATCGCCAGTGACTACTTCACTGATGATTCCAAGCCTCCGGTGCATAAGGTTGCTAAGGCCTGTGAATCAGGTCCTGCCTTTACGATTATTTCCGGTATTTCCTACGGATTTCTCAGTGCACTTCCTGCAATGATCGGTATCGGTGTTTCTGCCCTTGCCGCTTATAATGTAGTAGCACCTCTGGGTGCGGCGACAGGTAATGAGGTTAGCTACGGTATGTTCGGTATCTCCATGGCAGCAGTTGGTATGCTTTCCATCGTTGGTATGATCATCTCCAATGATGCTTATGGTCCTATTGTTGATAATGCCCGTGGTCTGGTTGAGATGGGTGAATTAGGCGAGAAGGCTCTTGAGATCACTGACTCCTTAGACAGTGCCGGCAATACTGTTAAAGCAGTAACCAAGGGCTTTGCCATTGGTGCAGCAGGCCTTACAGTAATCGCTCTGTTAGGTGCCTTCATTACCGAGGTAAACGATGCAGCCGCTACACTTGGCGTAACCGGAATTGTGAATGGCTTTGATATAACCAACCCTACAGTATTCTTCGGTCTACTGGTGGGTGCAGCAATTCCTCCAGTATTCTGCGCTATGCTGATGCTCGGTGTTGACCGTAACGCTCAGAGAATGGTTGCAGAGATTCATCGCCAGTTCAAGGAAATCATTGGATTAAAGGAAGGCAAGAAGGGTGTAACCCCTGAATATGATAAATGTATCGAGATCGCTACTCATGGCGCTATCAAGGAATTAATTCCTGCAGGCTTGCTTGCAATCCTGTCAACCCTAATCGTAGGTTTTGTAGGCGGTGTTGAGGCTGTCGGCGGCTTCATCACAGGTAATATCGTCAGTGGTCTGATCTTTGCATTATTTATGTCAAATGCAGGCGGTCTGTGGGATAATACCAAGAAGTATATTGAAGCCGGACATCAGGGCGGTAAGAACTCTGTTGCTCATAAGGCAGGAGTTGTTGGTGATACCGTAGGTGATCCCTTCAAGGATACCGCCGGTCCTTCCATCAATACACAGATCACGGTTGTTACCCTGGTAGCATCCCTGGCAGCATCCCTGTTCCTGCAGTTCAATTTAATGGGATTATTCTAAACCATAAACTGTAATATAACAGTTGAAGCAGCGATTGCTTCACCTAATGGACGAAGAGGCGGTAACCGCAAGGTTACCGCCTCTTTTTATTGTATCGCAGATAAAATAAACCACCTGCTCTGCAGGTGCGTCCCGAATTGCTTTAGCTTCAAGCAAAAAACCTCCCGTGTTATAATGAATGTGGGTTTTGCCAGCTCACAAACAAATACA
>JAEZJW010000132.1 GCA_023415595.1 Bacillota bacterium | reverse complement strand
GGGCGGCAAAGGAGACAATGGCATAGTGGCTTGAACAAAGTGAAAGCCAGCGTCTTTAGGCGCTGGCCGGTAACAGAGGCTTATAGCCTCAGAGCAAACCGCCCGTTAGACGGGCGGTGCTGATTTCCTGACAAGTGAACCCGTATATGCAGGTTCACTTGTTTTACATAAAGAAAGTAAGAAAAACAAGATTGTTCGCTGGTATAAGCCAGCTTTTAAAATGCGAGTTAATGAGTTGGAAGGGGAAAAGGGTAGAAAAATATCGTTATTTGAATTATAATGAGGGGGTAAGCATAGGTGAAACGCCCGATCAGGGTTTGAAAGCGGGGATGGAATTGAAGAGAAATCAGAAGAGAAAGAGAACGCTGAGGATAATCCTTGGAGTTGAGATATTAGCAGCAACAGCCATATTTCTATTTGTTATCCTGAAGGGGGACATTTCCTTTCATACCATAGGTGCGAAGGAGACCCTGAATGGGATAGAGAAGGAGCAGCCCTCCGGGTATGATTCGGAAGAGGGAGGGGCAGCAGGTGAAGCAGAAGCGGGAACCGGAAATCAGACGGAGCCTTCCGGGGGATCGGATGACAGTGGGAACACAGGTGATACGGAAGTAACCTCAGGCTCTGTAGCAGAAGCGGGAACCGGAAATCAACCAAGCTACGAAGGAACAAGCAGCTCTGAAGCCAATACCGGAAGTCAGCAGAAACCAGAGAGTTCAGACAGCTCTGAAGCCGGTGGTCAGGGTTCAGATGAGAATGATACACAGAAGGAATCAGATACCATCACGATCAGTGCAGCAGGGGATGTTACCCTGGGCCGTGATCTGAAATATGGGTATGAGAATAGCTTTGATCATGAGTTTAAGCGCCAGGGGAAGGATTATGGTTATTTCTTCCGTAATGTGAAGGATATCTTTGAACAGGATGATATCACAATTGTGAATCTGGAGACAACGCTGACCACTGCGGAGCAGCCTGCTGAGAAGAAGTTCCGTTTTAAGGCGGATCCTTCCTATGTGGAAATCCTGAAGCAAGGAGATATTGAAGTGGTCAGCATTGCGAATAATCACACCCGTGACTATCTGGAACAGGGCTACACGGATACCCTAAAGACTCTGAAGAAGGCCGGAGTCGGATACTTCGGTTACGAATATACCTATATCCAGGAGGTCAGGGGTATTAAAATCGGGATGGCAGGCTTCGTAAGCTGGGAAGCGACAGAGGATAAGAAGGAAGAAATCCGACGTAGGATCGAGGAGCTGGAAAAGAAGGGAGCAGATATCGTGATCGTGATGTTCCACTGGGGGATTGAAAGAGATTATTACCCGAATTCTGTTCAGACAGAGCTGGCTCATTACTCGATCGATCAAGGAGCGGATCTTGTCTTAGGAGGCCACCCTCACGTACTTCAGGGGATTGAAGAATATAAAGGAAAGAACATCGTATACAGCCTTGGGAATTTCTCCTTCGGTGGGAATTAGAATCCTTCAGATAAGGACAGTATGGTATATGTTCACAAATTCCACTTTACGAAGGGAGAGCTGGTAAGCGAAGAGAATGAAGTGATTCCTTGCTCGATTTCCTCCGTGAAAGACCGGAATAATTATCAGCCGACGCCACTGGAGGGTAAAGAGAAGGAAAGGGTTCTGGATAAGATAGATGAGTTCAGCAAATTCTAAAACACAGGATAAAATGAATAAATAAACAATGAGGATGGTAGGAACAGATGATAAGCGAAAGAAATAGTATAGAAATGATTGCGGAATTATCCGAGGCAAAAGGTGTCCCCGGCTTTGAGGATGAGGTAGTTTCCCTATTATCCGGCAGGGGAGAAGCCTTTGGTACCCTTAAGAGGGACTCTCTGTTAAATCTGTTTCTGGAGTGGAAGAATAATAAGGGAAATCGTCCCGTGGTACTTCTTGATGCCCATACCGATGAGGTGGGCTTCATGGTTCAGGCCATCCGTCCGAACGGTACCTTACAGATCATACCCCTGGGCTCCTGGGTAGCCCATAATGTACCTGCCCATAGGGTATGGGTCAGAAATGCCGAAGGAAGATATATTCCGGGGATCACAGGCAGTAAACCTCCTCATTTTATGACGGATGCCGAGATCAAAGCTGCGATAGAACTGAAGCATATTACGGTGGATGTCGGAGCCATTTCGAGGGAAGATGCAATTAATAATTACAAGGTCCGGATCGGGGAGCCGGTGGTGCCGGATGTGAAATTTGAGTTTATTGAGGAACATGACCTGATGATTGGCAAAGCTTTTGATAACCGTTTGGGATGTGCTTCCATCTTAAGTACCCTGTCGGAGCTTGGAAATGATGAGCTTAAGGTTGATTTGGTTGCAGCCTTCGCTTCCCAGGAAGAAATGGGAGCCAGAGGCTCTGTCGTCACCTCCAGGATGGTAAAGCCCGATCTGGCAATCGTATTTGAAGGAGCTCCGGCAGATGATACCTTCATTGATGGCTTTGAGGTACAGACCAGGATGAAGCAAGGGCCCATGCTCCGCCATATTGATCTGAAGATGATCACAAACCCACGATTCCAGAGATATGCGCTGGATATGGCAGCTGCGAAGGGGATACCTGTACAGGAAGCTGTCAGAGGTGCCGGTTCAACGAACAGTGCTGCCATCCACCTGTCAAACGCCGGAGTTCCCACGATCGTGATAGGTCTACCGGTCCGTTATGCCCATACCCATTATGCTTATGCCTCCTATGAGGATTACAGGAACGGTGTCCGTCTGGCTTGTGAGATCCTTAGAAATCTGGAGGAAGCTGTCATACAAAGCTTTTGAACCTTCACTGTTTTAAGTGGACTATTCTAGGCCGGAAAAAATTTCTCCTGTATTTAATACTAGGAATGATTATTGATATTGATTTTTTTATTATTCATGATACAATAGTATAAAATGAGAATGAGATAATTGGAACAGGAGGAGAATTATGGATTGGTTAACAAATTTAAACCCGATCGTCCAGGCTTTGATTGCTACTTTATTTACGTGGTTTTTAACTGCACTTGGATCATCCACCGTATTCATATTTAAGAGTATTAATAAAAAGGTATTAAACGGAATGTTGGGATTTGCGGCAGGAGTCATGATTGCTGCAAGCTTCTGGTCATTATTGGCTCCTGCGATCAGTATGGCAGAGGAAGCTGGTTCTACACCTTGGATACCGGCGGTCATCGGTTTTCTTGCAGGGGGTGCGTTCCTCTGGGGTGTTGATACCATTATGCCCCACCTTCATATCGGGGATGCAAATCAGGAACCGGAGGGTGTGAAGACCAGCTGGCAGAGGAGCGTCTTGTTAGTTTTAGCTATTACGCTTCATAATATTCCGGAAGGCCTGGCAGTAGGTGTTGCCTTCGGTGCAGCGGCAGCAGGTTTTCCGTCAGCCACTTTGGCAGGGGCACTTGCCCTTGGTCTTGGTATCGGCTTGCAGAACTTCCCCGAGGGTGCGGCAGTATCGGTTCCCTTAAGAAGAGAGGGATTGTCCCGGACGAAAAGCTTCCTTTACGGTCAGGCCTCCGGTCTTGTTGAACCAATTGCCGGCGTACTCGGAGCGGCTGCGGTCATCGCCATGAAGCCAATACTGCCCTATGCCCTATCCTTTGCAGCCGGAGCGATGATCTATGTTGTCGTCGAGGAATTAATTCCGGAAGCCCAGCAGGAGAAGCATCATTCAAATGTCGGAACCATCGGAGCCATGGCTGGTTTTGCAGTTATGATGCTGATGGACGTAGCATTGGGCTGAGTCGATCCAAACTTAAGAGTCTGCCGAGGCAGACTCTTTTTGTTCATGATTAATGAATGCCTGCCAGCCTGGCATTCATTAATATACGGTAAAGGAAGTACCTAACAGATTTATCATTCTTAACAGAATAAATCAGTGCTGATCCCAGAATAATAATAGTTGCTACGGCTTTGAAGCATGTGTATTTTACGTAAGAATTATCATAGATTTGTGAGGTTTCGTATGAAGATAGCTTATCGTATCAGAAGGAGAATCCGGGAGGAGGGTATTCTCAGGACAATCCAGTATTTGATTTATGCTTCCTATTATTGCTTTCGGGAATATCTTTATGAAGTATACTTTGATCTCAGGTTCAGCAGAAAATCCCTGAGAGGGAATTGTATCAGTATATACAAGGAATTGGGTGCCAATGATGTATATCATACCAAGTATTCGGCTATGCCACTTATTTTCCGATTCTTAAGAATAAAGAAAAACGATGTGCTTGTAGATGTCGGCTGCGGTAAGGGAAGGATCATCAACTACTGGCTCAGCAGGAAATATAAGAATAAGATTGTAGGTTTGGAGCTGGATCCTGAGGTGGCAAGATGTACCGCACAGCATTTTGCCTGGTGTAAAAATGTAAGGATTAAGTCCGGAGACGCCATCGCTCATCTTCCGAAGGATGGGACGATCTTTTATTTCTATAATCCCTTCTCAGAGGAGAAGGTAAGAGAGTTCGAAGCTGCCCTTTCTGCCGGGTTTTCGGACAGACCGATTAAAATCATTTATTATAATCCCAAGAGCCTTAAGGTATTTATGAATGGGAACTGGAAAATCCGAACCATTAATTTTGAAAATGATTTAGGAATCAGACGATGGGGGAGAATTAATAAATATCATGGCCTGGCAATCATTACGAATAAAACGAAACAATAAATTTATGAGTACCGCTGTAAGGAGTTCCGATGAGAAAGAAACGTTCCTCCCCAATCCAAAAGCAATATAAATATGAGCCGGAAACGAATGCATACCTGATTGAGGTAGGGTTAGAGGATTATAATGATATTTATGATCAATGGGACCCCGCACCTTTCCGCAAAAGGTTCATACAGGAGGAATTCAACGAGTTTATTATTACCTCAGCCGAGGATATTCCGAAGCAGGATAAGATCATTCTCGTACTATATCTGCCGGAGAGAAGGAAGGACGATAAAAAGGAAGTCGCTGTCAGGGCAGCTTATGAGAATTTCTATCTCTATGCGGCTGCGAAGGAGAAAAGGAGTCTTGTGGATATTCAAAAAAAGACTCTTTCTTATCTGCTCCTTTCCTTCTCTCTATTGGGAATCGGATATCTCTACCTGAATGAAACAGAACATATTGCGATGAATATTATCAGGGAAGGTATTTTTATCGGTGGCTGGGTCTTCCTGTGGGAAGCCATCACCAACATTTTTATTACCCGCCGTGATATCATTACCAGGCTGAATCTGTTTAAAAGGATCTATCTGTCGGAAATTCGGTTTGTCTATCAGCAATAGCATCTGCCCCGGAGAAGCATCATGCCCCTGCTAATCTTCCGGGACTGACATCTTACGAACGGAGTATCGGAATGGAAGAAGTAAAGGCAATTATGGAAGCGCAGAGAAATTATTATGCCACCGGAGAAACCAGGGAGGTTTCCTTTCGAATGCAACAGCTTCAGAAGCTGGACAAGGTAATCAGAAAATATGAAGCGGATATCCTGGAAGCATTAAGGAAGGATCTGAACAAATCCGAATTTGAGGGCTATATGACCGAGGTCGGCATGATATATGACGAGCTTAAGTTTATGAAGAAGCACCTGGCCCTATGGATGAAGCCCCAGCGGGTAAGGACTCCGCTGACAAATTACAGATCCTCAAGCCGGATATATGCTGAGCCCTATGGCGTAGTACTGATCCTCTCACCCTGGAATTATCCCTTTATGCTGGCGATGGCTCCCTTAATCGGAGCAATCTCGGCAGGAAACTGTGCAATTGTTAAACCCTCGGAGTACTCCAGAAATGTATCTGCGCTTATATCGGAGATTCTTAAGGAAGCCTTTGAGCCTTCTTATATTACGACCGTTCTGGGTGACAGGGAGATGGGCAAAAGCCTGTTGGAGGAAAGATTTGATTATATCTTTTTCACCGGCAGTGTCGCAGTCGGCAGAGCAGTGATGGAGGCGGCCTCAAGACATTTGACACCTGTAAGCCTGGAGCTTGGTGGGAAGAGCCCCTGTATCGTGGATGATACCGCGAATTTGGAGCTAGCCGCGAAGAGAATTGTCTGGGGTAAATTCCTGAATGCAGGTCAAACCTGTGTTGCCCCGGATTATCTGCTGGTCCATGCGAAAGTGAAGGACAGGCTGATTGGTTATATGAAGGAGTATATTATACAATTCTACGGGGAGGAGCCCGGAACCAACACGGAATTTCCCAAAATCATCAACGAAAAGCATTTTCACCGCCTGCTTGGTTTATTAGAAGGGAATACTGTGGTCATCGGAGGCAGGTCCTATCCGGAGACTCATCAGATAGAACCAACGATTCTGGATGGGATTGGATGGAACAGTACGATTATGAAGGAGGAAATCTTCGGGCCCATCCTTCCGGTCCTTGAGTATAACGATCTTAAGGAAATTGTTAATGTAATCAATCAGCTTCCTAAGCCGTTGGCATTATATTATTTTACCAGGGATAAGGAAAGAGAAAGGTATGTTCTTAAGAATACCTCCTACGGAGGTGGCTGCATAAATGATACTATTGTTCATCTGGCTTCTTCCTATCTGCCCTTTGGCGGAGTCGGAGAGAGCGGAATGGGCGGATACCACGGTAAAGCAAGCTTCGATACCTTTTCCCACAGGAAGAGTGTACTAAAGAAATCCAATCATATAGATATTCCGCTCAGATATCCACCCTATAAGAATCGTATCAAGTTTCTGAAGAAGGTGCTGAAATAAACAATCATAGGTTGACATTTTATTTCTCTTGGTGTATATTAATGAAAAGAATTGAATAAATATGCATATCTGCATATGGCTGAGGTGATGGATATGAAGAAGAAAGTATTTGTAGACGGTCTGACCGGAACGACCGGATTAAAAATCCATGAAAGGTTAAGCTTATATACAGAGCTGGAAATGATAACAATTGATTATGATAAGAGACGTGATCCGGCTGAGAGAGCGAGGTGTCTGAATGATGCAGATATCGTATTCCTGTGCCTGCCGGATGATGCAGCGAAGGAAGCAGTGTCATTGGTGACGAATCCTGCCACCAGGATCATCGATGCCAGTACCGCACACCGTACTGCCCCGGATTGGAGCTATGGTCTCCCGGAGCTTTCGAAAGCTCACAGAGAAGCCATCATCAAAGGCAAGCATATCACGAATCCCGGATGCCATGCAACTGCCTTCGCTCTTTCGGTCCATCCTCTGGTAGCCCATGGTGTTATGCCGAAGGATTATCCCGTAACCTGCCAGAGTATCACCGGATACAGCGGCGGAGGTAAGGCATTGATCGATAAATATGAAGCTGAGAATGGTCAGAATGCCTATACCAAAGCACCCAGGCCCTACAGCCTAGCTCTGAGCCATAAGCATCTGAAGGAAATGACGGAGCGTTCCGGACTTTCTGAAAGCCCGCTGTTCGTACCCGTGGTAAGCAATTATTATCAGGGACTCGCAGCATCCATCCCGGTACATACGAAGCTGCTTTCGGGTAAATGGGATCCGAAGGGAATCCATGGACTTCTTAGTGAACATTACGAAGGAGAGAAATTTGTAAAGGTGATGCCCTATGCGGATGACTCCCTTCTATTCGACGGAGGATTGGATATTACCGCCTGCAATGATACGAATAATGCAGAGATCTTTGTCTTCGGGAACGAGGCCAAAGGATTAGCCCTGATCATGACCAGGATTGATAATCTGGGGAAGGGTGCTTCCGGAGCTGCGATCCAGAACATGAATCTCATGTTGGGATTTGAGGAGGGACTGCATCTGTAACCGAAAACATGCATAAGAGTTTTCATTTGAAGGATAGGATTAATAAAATGAGCCCGGATTTCCTGACTTTAAGGAAACCGGGCTCTGATCATTTTATTTTAGTCTTTTAGATCTTCATGTCTTATATGAGTCATCATATGGTGGAGGCCTTGTAGCAGTTGTCCGGCACTCACCAGATCCATATCCAAAGTACAGACCATCTTCTCAGGAATCTGTAAAGCCTCCTGACGGAAATCCCTGCCCTTTTTTGTCAGCTTGATATATACATTCCGTTCATCCTGGGAGCTGCGGGAACGGGCGATAAACCCGAGTACTTCCAACTTTTTCAGCAAAGGTGTCAGGGTACCCGAATCCAGGTATAATTTTCTTCCCAGGTCCTTTACGGTGACCTGATCCCCTTCCCAGAGAGCCATCATTACGATATAACCGGTATAGGTAAGACCATAGGGGTCCAGTAGCGGCTTATACATACGGATAATTTCTTTGGAGCAGACATATAGAGAAAAACAGAGCTGGTTGTCAAGCTTTAATATATCGTAAGCTTCCGAGGTTTCCATTTCCCCATCCGTAAATTCATTATCTGATTTCATAACTACCTCCATGATGCCGCGATGCGGCATTTTCATGATATCTGATTATCACAGAAAATATACTTCAATTAGATTTTATGCAATTAATTAAAAAATGTCAAGAGAAGTATTGACAAAATTAAATTAATAGTATTAAATTAAATTGTATACAATACAATAATGAATGTAACGATATTGTATATGGATAGAAGGAATTAGAATGGATAACATAAAGATATCACATGGAAAGGAAGGACTAGAATGAAACGTAGCTTAGAGCAAGCGGTGGAAAATCGCAGAACATACTATGGAATGGAGAAGGCATCACCCATTACCAGTGAGGAAATCATTAGAATCGTAGAGCACTCGGTAAAATACGTACCCTCCTCATTTAACTCCCAGAGCGCGAGAGTTGTTGTCCTGCTGGGTGATCAGCATGACCGTCTGTGGGAGATCGTGAGAGAAACCTTGAGAGATATTGTCCCTAAAGATAATTTTCCGAGAACCAGTGAGAAGATAGATTCCTTTAAAAACGGTTTTGGAACAGTTATGTTTTTTGAGGACCAGGCTGTCGTGGAAGGACTTCAGGAGAATTTTCCTCTTTATAAGGATCATTTCCCGTTATGGTCCCTGCAATCCTCAGGCATGCTGCAGTATGTAGTGTGGGCTTCTCTGGAGGATGCAGGTCTTGGTGCCTCCCTGCAGCATTATAATCCGTTGATTGATGACAAAGTTAAGGCAGAATGGAAGCTTCCCAAGTCTTGGAGGCTTAATTCTCAGATGCCCTTTGGCAGACCGACCGCAGACCCTGGCAAGAAAGAATTTGCTCCGATCGAGGAACGGGTGAAGATCTTCGGAAAATGAAAAAATCCGGACTGGTCACAATGCAGAAACTGAATCATGAGTAACCCTGTTTTATAAATAGAAATAAGCAGAAAGAAGATGGATTGTTTCTAAAATTTATGGTACAATACATGTAATATTTGCTAAGAGTTACTCTTCAGCCTTCCGGGTTTTTGACTAGACCAGGGAGGAAATGTTCCATGGATGAGATGCTCCCGCTTAATTGCATTACGTTATGCAATATACTCACCATGGAAATCATTTCTCCCAGGTCCTATGCCATATATTCAGGTAAGGCTGAATAGTAACACTAAAGATATCATCATGTGTGAATAGGGGTGCCGATTTGAAAACTGCATATATTTATGAAACAAGACTTGGTAGCTTTCTGATCGCCGAAGACAATCAGGGGATTACTGATATTGCGCTTATCCGTGGGGAAGACAGGGAAGCTATGTCCGGGAAACTTAATTTTGCGGAGACAGAACTTCTAAAAGAAGCAGCTGCACAGCTTTCGGAATACCTAGAGGGAACCAGAAAGGATTTTACGCTTCACCTAACACCTCAGGGAACACCTTTTCAGCAGAAGGTCTGGGAAGCCTTAAGACGAATTCCCTATGGGGAGACCCGCAGCTATAAGCAGATTGCCGAGGAGATAGGTAACGGGAAGGCATCCCGTGCGGTCGGAATGGCAAACCATCATAACCCAATTATGTGTGTTATTCCCTGCCACCGGGTCATCGGAGCCAATGGCAGCATGGTGGGCTATGCAGGTGGAGTGGAGATAAAGAAACAGCTGTTGCAGCTGGAAAATGGAAAGGAAGAATAGGATGAAATACGAATGGTCATTAGACATCCTGTATCAGGGACTGGAGGATCCAAAATTTAAGGAGGACCGGGAGAAGTTAAAAAATCTGATTGAAGCGATCGGGAACTTCAGCAGCGGTCTGAAAGACCGGACCGATGAGGAAGAAGCACTTCTGCAGGCAATTGATTATATGGAGCAGTATCAGGTACTTGGCAACCGGCTGGGCTTTTACCTTATGCTCCGGCAGTCCGTGAATACCTCGGACAGCCAGGTAGTAAATGAGTTGAATTTCATTGAGAAGCTGTTCAGTGAGTCCTCTAAGCCGATGGCAGTGCTTCATAAGTGGATATCCGGAGTGAAGAACCTGAATACCTATCTGGAGAAGCATCCGAAGCTAAAAGCCTATGAATTCTTATTAGAGGAACTGAAGCGCGAGGCTAAGCATCTGTTAAGCGATGATGTGGAGGAAGTAATCGCAAAGCTGAATATCTCTGCCGGCTCCGCTTGGGGAAGCATGCACAGCTTTCTGACCTCAACCCTGGAGGTGGAATACCGCGGGGAGATCATTACCCTGCCCCAGGTGAGAAACCTTGCTCACAGCGAAGATTCTGACGTTCGAAAAGATGCTTATTATGCAGAGCTGAAGGCATATGAGAAGATAAAGGATGCGATCAGCTACTCCTTGAATAACATCAAGACTCAGGTGAATACCATCTGCGCAATGAGAGGATATAAGTCTCCGCTCGAGATGACGCTAGCACAATCCAAGATGAAGAAGGAAACCCTGGATGCGATGCTCGAGGCAATCAGAGAGTATTTGCCGGTATTCCATAAATATCTGAAGCGAAAAGCAAAGCTATTGGGACATAAGAACGGCTTGCCCTGGTATGACCTGTTTGCACCCATGGGCAACAGTAATACTAATTTTACTGTGGAGGATGCAAGAAGCTATCTGGTGAAGCACTTCCGCGGGTTCTCGGACGATCTGGCAGATATGGTGGAGCAGGCCTTTGAAGAGGAATGGATTGATTTCTACCCCAGAAAGGGCAAGGTTGGAGGAGCTTTCTGTGAGAATATGCCTTTTGTGAAGCAAAGCCGTATTCTGTCGAATTTTACAGGCCCGTTGAAGGATGTGGTCACTCTGGCCCACGAACTGGGTCATGCTTATCACGGCCTGCATATCCAGGAGCACCTTCCGTTGAATGTGGATTACAGTATGCCGGTGGCTGAGACCGCATCTACCTTCAATGAGGCATTAATTATGGAGGCTGCCATCAGGGAAACAAAGGGACAGGAGAAAATGGCGCTGATTGAAAGCCAGCTTCAGGATGTGACCCAGATCATGTGCGATATCTATTCCAGATATCTGTTTGAAAGCGAAGTATTTGAGAAGGTGAAGAGCGGTTTCTTATTTGCCGATGAGCTGAAGGAAATGATGCTGGTAGCCCAAAAGGTTGCTTACGGTGACGGCTTGGATCCGGAATATCTGCATCCCTATATGTGGACTCTGAAGGGACATTATTATTCCGAAAACCTTAGCTTCTATAACTTCCCTTATGCGTTCGGCGGTTTATTTGCACGAGGCCTTTACGAGAAGTATAAGGTGGAAGGCGAAAGCTTTGTGCCGAAGTATCAGGCTCTATTAAAAGCTACTACGATTAAGAGCGTTGAGGATGCGGCGAGAGAGGCGGAGATTGATCTGGAGAATCCGAACTTCTGGAGATTGAGCCTGTCCTCCATTGAGAAGCTTGTGGATGAATTCATTGAAATCAGTGAAGAGACAGAATAACAGAATAATTAATATAAGACCGATATTATTCATATTTTCTGGTTGATATTGAAGAAAATGACCAATTCTTAATCACATAAAATAAGTATTCTACCAGATAATAATCATGAATCAATTCATCTATAGGAAATTGCGTTAATTTCGCAGTTGCCTGATAAATCAGTTCTTATGATGAAAGGAGCATGATTATGAGTATAGTAAATATGGATAATACGATGCCGGAAGGACTAGGCTTCCGCCTCGCTATGGATATGAAAGCAATGACGAATTTCGTAAATCTCCCGGAAACGAAGAAGCAGGAGTTAATTGGTTATATTAAAGGCTCAACCACCGGAGATGAAGCAAGAAACCGGGTAACCGAAGTAGTCAACAGCCTCCATGGCGGCAATTCCTTCAAATAATGAATAAGAATTAGAGCTGTCCACCAGCGGTAAAATAACGAATGCTGATGGGCAGCTCTTTATTCATGATAAGGAATTAATGCAGGCTTGATAAACGGAGTTACGAAGTTAGTCTCTTCCGGTTATAAGTAGGGCCGGCGCCCTCTTAGATTTGAATGTTTATCACATTGATTACCCGAAACGAATAGTGTGTGATTATCATCCTTACAGAGACCGTTTGCTAATATGTGAAAAGGCTGTTGCATAATAGCGTTCTATACATGACGAAAGCCCCTTATCCTTCCCATAATGCACCGTTTGAAAGACATGTTGAAGATTTTGTGGGCCAGAACCGAACATTACAATGTTCGAGTTATTGGACTACAAAATCAAGATGTGTCTTTCAATCGGTGTGTGAGGGAAGGGTAGGGGGCTTCCGTCATCCCTACACAGTATAATGCAACAGCCTCTTTACACTAGAGCAGAAACGTGTCTCAGTTGGATGATCATCATACACTATTCTTAAAAAATCTAAACCGTGATAAACTCCACTAACAAAAAAGGGCGCCGCACAATAATTGTACGACACCCACATAAATTCGTTATCTCGCACTTCCCATGAAGAACAGTGCCACCGTACCGGGACCCGCATGGGAGCCGATGGTCGGTGTGATATAGCTGATCAGGAAGCTCTCCATTCCAAAGCGCTCATTGATCTGAGTGGCGACGAACTCCGCATCTTCCTTGCAGTCTCCATGACTGATGAAAATTATATCATTCTTACCGGTATAATCGGTGATCCGTTTCTCCATCTGATCCACCAGAGAGATTAATGCTTTCTTCCTGCCTCTCACATTGTTAAGCGGAATCAGACGGCCTTCGTTATCTACGTGAAGGACCGGCTTCACGTTAATCAGGGTTCCGATGATTGCAGTGGTCTTGGATACTCTGCCGCCACGGTGCAGATGATGGAGATCATCCACAGTAAATAAATGGCAAAGATTTAACTTGTTCTTCTCAAGCCAATCTGTGATCTCCTCCAGGGTCTTGCCGCTTTCCTTTAACATGACAGCTTTGTGGACCAGAAGGCCTTCTCCCAGGGAGGCACATAAGGAATCAACTACCACAATCTTGGCATCTGGAATCTCATCGCATAGTTCCCTTGCAACCGTAGCGGCTACGGAGCAGCTTCCGCTTAAGGGGGAAGTAAATGCGATATGTAGGATATCGTATCCTTCCTTTAACAGTTCACGGAATATTTTATCAGCAGACTCGGGGTTAACAGCCATCGTGGTTGGCATTGCGCCGCCACGCATTTTATCATAAAACTCCTTTGGCTGGAGCTCCTTATTCTCACCTCCGTAAACAACTCCATCGAAGCTGTAATACAGAGGAAGCACTCTCAGCCCATGGCTTTTCACATAATCTTCAGGGAGATCACTGGTGGAATCGGTTGTAATTATTAATGGTTTCATCTTAAATACCAATCCTTTCAAAGTTTTTCTATCATTAAATCCCAGAGGGTGCTCGTACTGCAGATGAGTCCCTGTAAAAGCGCTGAATAAATACAAGTGGTTTTCATAACGACATGATATATTATAACATACCATACAGTATCGATACAATACAATTTACCAAAAAAATCATTAATTTCATTAATATAGAATTGCAAAAAACTCTTTTCTTATGCATATACATGTGATATAATGACCACGATTAGCAGATATAATAATATTCATGTCTGCATTAATGTAGTCAAGGAGGCATAAAAATGAAGCATATCAGGACTTTAAACACAAGAAACCTGAAGGATACAATGAAAAAGGGTGGATGTGGCGAGTGTCAGACATCCTGCCAGTCAGCATGTAAGACATCCTGTACAGTAGGCAATCAGAGCTGCGAGAACAAATAATATAGTACATAACTAAGATGAAACAGCGAGCCTGTTTCATCTTGTAGCTATTAAGACGATTCATTGTAGGGCTGCCTCAAAATATACATCTTCCGGTATAAAAACCGGGAGAGGTTTTGAGACAGTCCTATTCGTTGTTAGAATTAGGAGGAAGAAGATTGGTTCATCAGTATAAAAGTAACGGATATAATATCGTACTGGATGTCAACAGCGGAATGATACATGTGGTAGACGACCTGGCCTATGATATCATCGGAATGTACGAGAATAACAGCAAGGAAAATATCATTGCGGCTATGGTTGAGAAATATACCCATCCGGAATATATGAAGCTGATTGTAGAAAAGTGCTGTAAGGAGAACTTTACAGAGAATATAGAATCCTTAGTCCGTCAGATCATGGAGGTCATGATGGATGTGGAACAGCTGAAGAAGGAGGGCTCCCTCTTTACGAAGGATGTTTACGAGGACTACATCAAGGACTTCAAGTCACGTTCCACTGTAGTAAAAGCACTTTGCCTACATATCGCCCATGACTGTAATCTGGCCTGCAGCTATTGCTTCGCAGAAGAAGGAGAGTATAAAGGCCGCCGTGCACTGATGAGCTATGAGGTTGGGAAGAGGGCTCTGGATTTTCTGATTGAGAACTCCGGAAACCGCAGGAATCTGGAGGTTGATTTCTTCGGCGGAGAGCCACTGATGAATTTTGAGGTGGTGAAGGAACTGGTACGCTACGGAAGGGAACAGGAGAAACTGCATAATAAGAACTTCCGATTCACCCTGACGACCAATGGAGTCCTGTTAGATGATGAGGTCATGGAGTTTGCGAATAAGGAAATCAGTAATGTTGTCTTAAGCATCGATGGGCGTAAGGAGGTCAATGACCGGATGCGTCCAAGCAGAAACGGCAAGGGCAGCTATGACCTGATTGTGCCGAAATACTTAAAGCTTGCTGAGAGCAGGAATCAGACGAACTACTACGTCAGAGGTACCTTTACCCATAAAAATCTGGATTTTTCGGAGGATGTGAAGCATCTGGCTGAGCTGGGCTTCAAGCAGATCTCAGTCGAACCTGTCGTGGCTCAGCCTGAGGAGCCCTATGCAATTACAGAAGAGGATCTCCCGATATTATTTGAGGAGTATGATAAATTAGCGAAGTATATTCTGGAGAGAAGCAAGGAAGGGAAGGACTTTAATTTCTTCCATTTCATGATAGATTTGTCCGGTGGACCCTGTGTAGCAAAACGCCTCTCCGGCTGTGGCTCCGGTACGGAATATCTGGCTGTGACACCCTGGGGTGATCTGTACCCCTGCCATCAATTTGTAGGAATGCCGGAATACCTGATGGGAGATGTCTTCGAAGGAATTAAGCGAACCGATATCAGGGAAGAGTTCAAGGGCTGTAATGTCTATGCCAAGGAGAAATGCAAAAACTGCTTTGCCAAATTCTATTGCAGCGGTGGCTGTGCAGCAAACTCCTATAACTTCCATGGAAGTATTAATGATGCTTATGATATCGGCTGTGAGCTTCAGAAGAAGCGGGTGGAATGCGCGATAATGATTAAGGCTGCCGGACTTGAAGCTGAAGAATAACATAAAGAACTGGCATGGGAAGAAAGAACAGATCTCTGCAGGATAAATAAACACTGCATTGATGATAGCACCTGAATTTGATGGAAGGATAGTCAATCGGAGGGGAGCATGAAAATGCGAGTAGATAAGAATGACTTGAACGAAAGGCATGGCAAGAACAGTGTTCGAGGGGGACGTTCCCGGGGAATGCTGATGTCCCTGCTGATCTCGGTAGCAATCGGCATTGTCATCGGAGTATGGATGGTCAGCTATATGCTCGGTGTTTACGGGGAAATGAATAAGGAGGTTATACTTATCCTCTACAGCAGCCTTGCTATGAGCCTTCTCAGTATCTATCTGAACATATTGTTCCATGAGGCCGGACATCTGATTTTCGGTTTGCTGACCGGTTATTCGTTCCTCTCCTTCCGGATCTATTCCCTGACGATTATCAGAGAGCAGGGTAAACTCCGTTTCAAAAGGTTCAGTGTGCCCGGAACTGCAGGACAGTGTCTTATGGCTCCGCCGGATGTCCCAATTGAGGAGCTCCCTTACTGTCTGTTTAACTATGGAGGGGTAATCATAAATTTAGCAGTTTCCCTCCTTGTGATTCTTCCGATGTTCCTGTTTCCGCAGCTTTCGCTTCATGGAAAGTTCCTGCTCGGAGGCTTTGCGGCAGGTGGAATCCTGCTAGGGTTATCGAACGGATTGCCTCTTGTAGTCTTTGGTATGGCTAATGATGGTTATAATGTGAAAGCAATAAAACAGGACCCGGCAGCGAGGAATTCCTTCCGGCTGCAGCTGGAGCTTGTCAGGAGAGAATCTGCCGGTGAGAGGCTTAAGGACATGCCGGAGGAATTATTTACGCTTCCGGAAGGAGCCGTGCTCACCAATGTCATGAATGCCTACCTGATTTATATGGCATACAATCGTAATCTGGACAGGATGGATCTTACTTCGGCTAAGGACAGCTTAAGTCTTTTAGATTCAGTTCTCCCGAAGCTTCCGGTCTCGTATAGGAACATTACTAATCTGGGTTTTTTATTTCTTTCGATCCTGAATGGAGATTCTAAAGAGGAGACAGAGCAGTATTCGACAAAACAGAGCAAGCTTCTGATCAAATCAGCAAGAAATGAAATCAATATCAGAAGAATTGCCTATGCGTATTATAGATTATACTGTAAGAATGAAAAGGCAGCCGAGGATTGCCGGAGGAGCATCTTGAAATTGGCCGGAAGATATCCGATTCAGGCTGAGGCAGAGATGAACCTGATGCTGATGGAATATATCGATCATTTATATGAGATCAGGACGGTTAACATATAGGGAACAGAAGGTATTACGGATGAGTATGGAAAATTGGGTAATTAAAAATAAAAAATCGGATTTCAACCGGATCATGTCAGAATGCGGGGTTAGCGAGGTATTAGCCCGCTGTCTGGTCAACCGGGGCTATGAGGAGACTGGGGAAATTAAGAAATACCTTTATCCCGGTCTCGATCAGCTTCATGATCCTTTTCTGATGAAGGATATGGAAAAGGCCTGCGGCATATTGAAGAATAAGATAAAGGAAGGCTGCCGAATCCGTATTATCGGGGATTATGATGTGGATGGGGTGGTATCAACCTATCTACTATATCGGACACTGAATATACTCGGTGCGAAGGTGGATTATGATATCCCGGACAGGATTAAGGACGGCTACGGTATTAACATCAGGATGGTGGAGGCAGCAAGAGAGGCCGGAGTGGATACCCTGCTGACCTGTGATAACGGTATTGTTGCCATGGATCAGATCCTTGCAGCCAAGAAGTATGGGATGACCGTAATTGTTACTGATCATCACAGCCTTGTCGAGCTTGAGAGCGGGGAGGTTCTTCTGCCGGAAGCTGATGCGATACTTAACCCGAAGCAGAAGGATTGCAGCTACCCCTTTCAGGGCTTATGCGGTGCTGCAATTGCTTTTAAGCTTTCGCAGGCTCTGCTTAAGAATATGGTGGAGGTTCCGGATAAAGACGATTTTCTGTCGGAGCTATTATCCTATACTGCAATAGCAACAGTCTGTGATGTTATGGAGTTGGTCGGTGAGAACAGGATCATCGTAAAGCATGGTTTGGAATTATTGAAAGTTACCAGGAATAAGGGTTTGCGGGCATTGATGGAGGTCAGCCAGATTCGTATGGAACAGCTTTCAACCTTTCATCTGGGCTTCGTCATCGGACCCTGCCTGAATGCTTCCGGCAGACTGGATACGGCAAAGAGGGGTCTGGAGCTTCTGCTGGCTGAGGACGATAGTGAGGCCGGCCGTCTGGCTGAAGAGGTCAGAAGTCTGAATGAGGTCAGAAAGGATATGACCTCGGAGAATGTAGAAAAGGCTGTGAAGCTGATCGAAGAAGGTCCGTTCCGCCACGATAAGATTCTTGTAATATACTTGCAGGATTGCCATGAAAGTATAGCCGGAATTATCGCGGGAAGAATCAGGGAAAGGTATCACAGACCTACCATCATCCTTACCGATTCTGAGGAAGGGATCAAGGGTTCCGCCAGATCCATAGAGCAATATAATATGATTGAGGGCCTGGCCAGACAGAGGGAGCTTCTGACGAAGGTGGGCGGACACCCGATGGCTGCAGGAATGTCACTGACACCTGAAAACATCGAGCCCTTAAGGATAAGACTGAATGAAGCAACTGAGCTGACAGAAGAGATGCTGGTACCGAAGGTCACGATAGATATCCTGTTGCCCTTAGGCTTTCTGACTGAGGAACTGGTGAATGAGCTGAAGCTTCTTGAGCCCTTCGGGAAAGGGAATGAGAAGCCTCTGTTTGCAGAGAAGGATTTGAAAATTAAGTCAGTGTTCGTCATCGGTAAGAATGCTAGCGGACTTCGCTTCCTTCTGGAGAATTCTTATGGGAGACAACTGGAGGCGGTTTATTTCGGAGATGTGGAGGCATTCTTCCGATATATTGCAGATACCTACGGGGAACAGGAAGCTCAGAAACTGAAGACCGGCAGAGGGTCAGGCATTTCGCTTACCGTAACCTACTTTCCCAAAATCAATGAATATAACGGCTTTAGAAGTATTCAGCTGATGATACAAAACTACAGATGAAAGATAAAAACATCAGACAGTTAAGTACTTATATGTAGAAATTTGCTTTACGAACAGTTAACGGTAGTGTTATAATTATCATCTATAAGAAGGCAAACATCAGTGGATAATATCCACTGATGTTTCGAACTCGCTTGCGAGGGCGTGCCTCCTGGCAGGATGCATGCGCAAGTACGCTAGAGCGTACTTGATACGAATAAGCCGGAAATGTCCATAAAAACGGGCAGATGGAGGTCAGAATGAAAAAGATAGAAGATTACGTAAGAAGCATACCGGATTTTCCGGAACCCGGCATCATATTCAGAGATGTGACCAGTGTATTGCAGGATAAGGATGGATTGAAGCTTGCCATAGATCAGATGCAGGCACTTCTTAAGGATATTGATTTTGATGTGATCGTTGGACCTGAATCCAGGGGCTTTATCTTTGGTGTACCGATTGCTTATAATCTGAACAAAGCATTTATACCCATCAGGAAGAAGGGTAAGCTTCCTTGCGAAACCATCTCGATGGATTATGATCTGGAGTATGGTAAGGCAACGATCGAGATGCATAAGGATGCAATTAAGCCGGGCCAAAGGGTGGTAATCGTGGATGATCTGATTGCAACCGGCGGAACCATCGAAGCAATTACGAAGCTGATTGAGATGCTCGGCGGTGTGGTGGTTAAAATCATCTTCCTCATGGAATTAAAAGGCCTGAAGGGGCGGGATAAGCTTGTCGGACACAATGTTGATACAGTGATCCAATATGAGGGAAAATAAGAAATAGAAAAATGATTCGTTATGGGTATGAAGTCATGGTGCTCAGACGGAAATGAACAATAAAACAGACTGGGGGTGATATCGTGGAACGAATGGAAGATAATAATTTGAAGGAGAATGTGAGTAATACGACAGACATTACAGTGCCTGCCGATTTTACTTCGCCCGAGGCTTTGTATCAGCAGTTGATCGGAAAGATCCGCAGCTACCATCCGTCCGCAGATATCTCCATGGTCGAGAAGGCTTATCATCTGGCTGATGATGCCCATAAGAATCAGTTCCGCAAATCAGGGGAACCCTATATTATCCATCCTCTCTGCGTGGCAAATATCTTAGCTGAGCTGGAGCTGGATAAGGAAAGTATCGTAGCCGGAATTCTCCATGATGTTGTGGAGGATACGGACTTTACAACCGAGCAGGTAGCTGAGATGTTCTCCGATGAGATCGCCCTGCTGGTGGACGGTGTCACTAAGCTGACACAGCTCAATTATTCGAAGGATAAGGTGGAGATCCAGGCGGAGAACTTAAGAAAGATGTTCTTAGCCATGGCGAAGGATATCCGTGTCATCCTGATTAAGCTGGCAGTCCGTCTTCATAACATGAGAACCTTAATATTCAAGGAACCGGAGAAGCAGAGAGAGACTGCTCGGGAAACCATGGATATCTATGCTCCGATTGCGCAGCGGCTCGGTATCTCCAAAATCAAGATAGAGCTGGATGATCTGTCCTTAAAATATCTGGAGCCTGAGGTATACAAAGAGCTTGCAGAGAAGATCGCCACGAAGAAGAGTGAGAGGCAGGCCTATATTGACAGTATCGTAGCGGAGGTAAAGTCCCATATCGATGCCTCCGGGATTCCTGCCAAGATTGACGGACGAATCAAGCATTTCTTCAGTATCTATAAGAAGATGGTAAACCAGAATAAAACATTGGATCAGATCTATGATCTGTTTGCTGTTCGTATCGTTGTTGACTCCCTGAAGGATTGTTATGCTGCACTCGGTGTTATACATGAGATGTATAAACCGATTCCGGGACGCTTCAAGGATTATATCGCCATGCCAAAGCCTAATATGTACCAGTCCCTGCATACCACCCTCATCGGACCGAAGGGACAACCCTTTGAGATTCAGATCAGGACCTACGATATGCATAGAACAGCAGAGTACGGTATCGCAGCCCACTGGAAGTATAAGGAAGGTCAGGACGGCAAGGGCGGTACTGCGAATGCGGAAGAAGAGAAGCTGACCTGGCTCAGACAGGTTCTGGAATGGCAGAGGGATCTTTCTGATAATAAGGAATTCTTAAGCTTGCTGAAAAACGATTTTGATCTGTTTTCAGAAAGCGTATATGCTTTTACACCTACCGGTGATGTCAAGACATTACCTACCGGATCCAATCCGATAGACTTTGCTTACAGCATCCATAGCGCGGTCGGTAATAAAATGGTTGGAGCCAGGGTTAACGGTAAGCTGGTTCCGATTGACTATGTGATACAGAACGGTGACCGTATCGAGATCATGACCTCCCAGAATTCGAAGGGGCCTAGCCGTGACTGGCTTTCCATCGTAAAGAGTACCCAGGCGAAGAATAAGATCAACCAATGGTTTAAAACGGAATTAAAGGATGATAATATTACCAGGGGTAAGGAACTCGTCACCAGCTACTGCAAGACGAAGAGTATCGTTCTTAGTGATCTGTTAAAGCCGGAATTCCTCAATGTGGTGATGCGGAAATACGGCTTTAAGGAGTGGGATGCGGTTCTTGCTGCAATCGGCCATGGCGGTCTGAAGGAAGGCCAGGTTGTCAACAGACTCCAGGAAGAATATAAGAAGAAACATAAAAAAGAAATCACTGACGAGAATATATTGGAGCAGATTCCCGAAGTCAGGGATAACAAGCTTCCACCGAAGAAGTCAAAGAGCGGTATTGTTGTAAAGGGCATCCATGATCTGGCAGTACGTTTCTCTAAATGCTGCAGCCCTGTTCCGGGTGACGAGATCGTCGGTTTTGTAACCAGAGGAAGAGGTGTCTCTATTCACAGAACGGACTGTATCAATGTAATCAATCTGCCCGAAGAAGACAGGGCAAGACTGATCGATGCGGAATGGAATGTTGCGGATGGCAAGGAAGCCGGTGGGGTATACCCTGCAGAGATTAAGATTTATGCGAATAACCGGACCGGAGTACTGGTGGATATCTCGAAGGTGCTGACAGAAAATAAGATCGATGTGACCTCGATGAACGTCCGGACCAGCAAGCAGGGTACAGCGACCATCAGCATCGGGTTTGAAATTAACGGTAAGGAGCAGCTGAATGAAATTATAGCGAAGATCCGCAACGTAGAGAGTATCCTGGATATTGAGCGTACGGCGGGATGATTTTCTCTTGTGGCTCTGACAGATGCCCTAAGAGGCATGATAGGAGGTTCCTATGAATGAATTAAAGCTTGAAACCATCGTCCTCGGTATCGTGCAGACGAATACCTATATCATCAGTAATCCGCAGCTAAAGGAAGCTATCGTAGTAGATCCGGCGGATGATGCGAAGAAGATCGAACAATACTTAAAAGCTAATGACCTTGTGTGCAAGGCAATCCTTCTCACGCATGGTCATTTTGACCATATTCTGGCTGCTTTGGATTTAAAGGAAGACACTTCGGCACCTATTTATGCTCACGAAGCCGAAGCAATGCTTCTCGGGCATGCTAAGCTGAATGCATCCGAGCACATCCGCAGGGAGTGCAGCCTGGTACCGGATATCTTATTGAAGGACGCAGAAATCCTTTCTCAGGCCGGATTTATGATTAAAGTAATCCATACTCCCGGGCATACTGCCGGGGGTGTTTGCTACTATTTCACCGGCCATGGCGTACTGATCAGCGGTGATACGCTGTTCTATGAGGACATCGGAAGATCGGATCTGCCTACGGGCAACCATAAGCAGCTGGTAGAAGGCATCAGAAACAAGCTGATGTGTTTAGAGGACAGTGTCAGGGTTTATCCCGGACACGGCTGTTCCACAACAATCGGACATGAAAGAGACCACAACATCTATATTTCCGCCTCTTCTCAGCTGTTCGACGAATAGATGGAATTCACATAATATTGGAGAAGAAATGATACAGGTAATCCTATCCGACAGAAAATTTGAAAATGATGTATATCCACTGGTTAAGGCATTTTATCCTCAGGAAACAGTGAAGGTATCCGAAGGCGGTACTGCCGGGAAGGAAGAGCCGAAGCCTTTATCCCAAGCAGAGATTGATCCGGTCCTGCAGATGGGTTCGGGAGAAGCTTCCTCAGGAAAGGGAGAGAAAGAGATTCCTGACCGGATCCTGATGCTGTTCTTAGAAGACCGGGTAGAGATCAAGCTTTATGACAGGGACAGAGTGCTTGCCGCATCTACAGCAGAGCTTGAAGTCTCTACGGAAGAGAAAGCAGCTTATAAGAACGGGTTGAAGCGGGAGCTTTATCGGCTTCTTTCGGAAAACACGAATAGGGAACTCCCCTGGGGCATCCTGACCGGCATCAGACCGACAAAGCTCGTTTATGATATGCTGGAGAAGAACCTGGAGGAGGAAACCATAAAGTCCCGGATGAAATCAGAGTATCTGTGTTCCGAAGAGAAGATCCGGATGAGTATCCGAATCGCAGCCAGGGAGAGAGAGCTTTTGAAGGAGATGGATTATCGTAACGGCTACAGTCTCTACATCGGCATACCCTTCTGTCCCAGTACCTGTCTTTATTGCTCCTTTACCTCCTATCCGCTGGAGCGTTATGCCGACCGCGTGGAGGCATATCTTGAGGCTCTGGAGAAGGAAATCCGGTACGGAGCCACCTGCTTACCTAAGCTTAAGCTAACCACTGTCTACTTCGGCGGTGGAACTCCCACGACACTGTCTGCTTCCCAGCTGGACCGCCTGCTAGGATTAGTCAGGGAGACGTTTGATTTTACCTTTGTGAAGGAGTTCTGTGTAGAAGCGGGAAGACCGGACAGTATTAACAGAGAGAAGCTGGAAGTTTTAAAGAAGTGGGGCGTGAACCGGATTTCAATCAATCCCCAAAGTATGCAGCAGAGAACACTGGATCTGATCGGCAGGCGTCATACGACGGATCAGATTAAAGACGCCTTTCGTCTGGCCAGGGAAACCGGCCATGATAACATAAATATGGATCTTATTATCGGATTACCGGGGGAGACTCCTTCCGATGTACGGGATACCCTTTCCCAGATCAGAGAGCTTAATCCCGAAGGACTGACTGTCCATACTCTTGCACTCAAACGGGCAGCAAGGCTTAATATAGAGAAGGAGAGTTATGCCGGTCTTGAGGCTTTGGATGTACCTGACATGCTGGAGGCTACGCTCTGTTTCGCAGAAGAAAACTCTTATCTGCCGTATTATCTCTACAGGCAGAAGAATATGTCAGATAATCTTGAGAATATCGGGTATTCGAAGTATGGGAAGGAAGGACTTTATAATATCCTGATCATGGAGGAGCAACAGACGATTCTTGCTCTGGGAGCCGGGGCAATGTCCAAGTTCGTTTTCCATGAAGAGAACCGGATTGAGCGGGTGGATAACGTAAAGAGCATAACTGACTACATTAGTAGAATAGATGAAATGATCGGTAAGAAGCAGGTTTTTTTAAGTAATAATTTCAATATAGGGTGATGGAGTATCAGGGAGGTGACCAGGTTACCCTTCCAAAAAGACAGGAGGACTAAGATGATAACACAAAGACCCAAGGGTACATTAGATTGGTATGGTTCTAACATGCATAAACGAACCATCATCGAGGAGCTTGCCAGAAAGCTTTGCAAGGTTTATAACATCAAGGAGGTAATTACACCGGCCTTTGAACATACGGTTCTCTTTCAGAGAGGTGTTGGGGAGACAACGGATGTTGTTCAGAAGGAAATGTATACCTTTGAGGATAAGGGAGGCCGGAGTATTACCCTGAAACCCGAGGGCACAGCCGGAGCAGTACGTGCTTACCTGGAGAACAGCCTCTATGCAGAGAGCCAGCCCACCAAGCTGTTTTATGTATCACAGGTATTCCGATATGAGAATCCTCAGAACGGGAGATTTCGTCAGCACCACCAGTTCGGTGTGGAGTTTTTCGGTTCTGCAAGCCCAATGGCTGAGATAGAGCTGATTACCCTCCTGAATGATCTCTTCAAGGAGCTGGGGATTAAGGGTGTAAAACTCCATATTAATAACATCGGCTGCAGCAATTGCCGGAAGACTTATAATGAAGCGCTTCTTTCCTATCTGGAACAGCATAAGGAACATTTATGCGGAACCTGCAGGGAGAGAATGCAGAAGAACCCGTTGAGAATCATTGATTGTAAGGTGCCTTCCTGCAAGGAGATCGTGAAGGACGCCCCCAGAACGATCGAATATCTGGACGAGGAGTGCAGTAATCACTTTGAAGAGCTGAAAAAACTGCTGCAGGAGCTTGGCATTGACTATGAGGTAGATACCGGGATTGTCAGAGGCCTTGATTATTATACCAAGACAGTATTTGAATTTGTGAATGCCGAAGGCTTTACGATCTGCGGCGGTGGACGCTATGATAATCTGATCCATGAGGTGGATGAGAAACAGAATATTCCTGCAGTAGGCTTTGGCCTGGGAATTGAGCGTATCATCAATGAACTGGCAGCAGAGGGAGTAGAGCTGACACCGGAGCCGGCAGTGGAGCTGTATGTCGGTATTCTCGGCAAGGAAGCCAAAGCGGCAGCTTATCAGCTGGTACAGAAGCTCAGAAGAGAGGGCGTGATCGTAGAAACTGATTATATGGACCGATCTGTGAAGGCTCAGATGAAATATGCGAATAAGCTTGGAGCAAAAAACACCGTGATCATCGGTGCTGATGAGCTGGCAGAGAATAAAGCCAACATTAAGAACATGGAAACTGGAGAACAGGCGGAAGTGAAGCTGGACCGTGTAGCTGAGTATTTCCGGCCAGGTAAGGAGAACTAAAGAAACCCTGCTTGGCAGGCATGTTAACCTGCAACCATCAAGAGAAACCTGCAAGTTTATACCTGTCATGAATAAATGAATTGAAGAAAGGGCTGTTTCAAAACTTTTTAATATAGGGGTTTTGAAATAGCCCTTTCTTCTTCCTGTCAGACGGAAGGATGAATGGCTGACATAATTGAAGAACATATTTCTTGACGAATATTTGTGTAGAAGATACACTATAAATACTACGTTATTATACATAAATCGTACATCAGGAGGAAGGCTATGAAGAAAGTATTGATCGTGAATGATGCAGCTTTTATCAGATTAACAATAAAAACAATGTTGGAAAAGAACGGTTTTGAAGTGGCTGGCGAGGCTGAAAATGGTATTGCAGGAGTGAAAAAGTATCAGGAGCTGAAGCCTGACTTAATAACGATGGACATTACCATGCCTGATATGACCGGAATTGAAGCATTAAAAGAAATAATGAAGCTCGATCCGAAAGCGAAGGTAATCATGCTTTCTGCTATGGGTCAGGAAGCTATGGTGAGAGAAGCAGTCCTGTCGGGGGCGGTTTCTTTTATTGTAAAACCCTTCAAGGAAGAGCAATTGATTACTACACTGAATAAAGTGGCCGGGATGTAACCGCACTTTACGAACCTAATAGATGATAGGTGGAGATGGTATGATTACAATTACGGATAAAGAATTTCATCAGCTGGCAGCATTTATTAAAGAGAATTATGGGATTAACCTGAAGGATGAGAAAAAAACACTGGTCACAGGAAGATTGCAGAATGTACTGGCTATCAAAGGATTTCACGATTTTTCGGAGTATTATGACTATATTGTTTCAGACAAGACAGGGGAAGCAATCTCGACCCTGATTAATAAGATATCAACAAATCATACCTTCTTTATGAGGGAAGCTGACCATTTTAATTATTTTAAGGACTATGTGCTGCCCCATCTGGCTGATACGGTCAAGGACAGGGATCTCAGAATCTGGAGTGCAGGCTGCTCCTCAGGAGAAGAGCCGTATACCTTGGCGATGATTATGGATGAATATTTCGGTAAAGAGAAAAGCAGCTGGGATTCCAAAGTCTTAGCCACCGATATATCAAGCAAGGTCCTGGAGGAAGCAGCCAAGGGTGTGTATCATAATGAGGAAATCAGCACCCTTCCAGCCAATATGAGACTGTCCTACTTCAAGCGCCATGACAATGACAATTCTGTTATCATCGATAGACTTAGAAATGAGGTGATATTCCGCAGATTTAACCTGATGGAATCTACATTTCCTTTTAAGAGGAAATTCCATGTTATATTCTGCAGGAATGTGATGATTTATTTTGATAGCCGGACGAAGAAGGAGCTTGTGGGGAAATTTTATGACCAGCTGGAATTTGGAGGCTATCTTTTTATAGGACACTCAGAATCCATCAGCAGAGAGGATACGAAGCTGAAATATATTTTACCTGCAATATATCGAAAGATATAAACCACATTGATGAGGTGATCGATTGGAAGCAAAAAAAATAAAGGTACTGGTTGTGGATGACAGTCTGCTGTTCAGGGAGGTACTTTCCAGGGGTCTGACCTCGGATCCTACAATAGAAGTAATCGCAACAGCAAGGGATCCCTATGAAGCCAGAGATAAGATACTGGAATTTCATCCTGATGTCATGACCTGTGATGTGGAGATGCCAAAGATGAATGGGATTGATTTTATCCGGAAGCTGATGCCCCAATATCCGTTGCCGGTTATCATTGTCAGTGCTGTCAACGGCATCGTCTTTGATGCTATGAACGCAGGTGCAGTAGATTTTGTTATAAAACCTGATTTAAAATCTGTAAACAGTGTGGAGAACTTCTTAAAGGATATGATAGCGAAGGTAAAGGTGGCCTCCGCTGCCAAGGTTCGTCTACGATTACCGGAGGAACCGAAGAAGTCTGAGGGTACAGTAATCTCCGGCGTAGCGAAGAAAATTATCGCAATCGGAGCCTCCACCGGCGGAACAGAAGCAATTTATCAGGTTTTAAAGGGATTGCCTGCGAATATTCCGGGCATCGTTATAGTACAGCATATCCCTCCCGATTTTTCCCGGATGTTTGCTGAGAGGATGAATGCTTCCCTACCCCTGGAGATTAAGGAGGCAGCTACCGGAGATATAGCAGAACCGGGACGGGTTCTGATCGCACCGGGAGATCAGCACATGAAGCTGATTAAGACCGGTGATACCTACCGGGTCGAATGCTTCCGTGGGGACAAGGTGAATGGTCACTGCCCTTCAGTTGATGTATTATTCGAATCGGTTGCCAAAGCAGCCGGTGAGAATGCCATAGGAGTGATCTTGACCGGAATGGGTTATGATGGTGCCAAGGGCATGCTGGCCATGAGGAGAAGAAATGCCCGGACCCTCGGACAGGATGAAGAAACCGCAGTTGTTTATGGAATGCCAAAGGTGGCTTATAACCTGGGGGCAGTGGAAAAGCAGCTGCCGCTTCATCAGATTGCTCCCAATTTGTGTTCTCTGCTAAAATAATAATAGGTAATTAAAAAACTTACTGAACAAAGAAACGAATCGTATTAAACGATTTTGAATTTGGTAAGTATTAGATGCAAAAGTTGACAAAATTTACAGATATAATATAATTACCTTGGTTACATAAATTACAAGGGTGATTCGTATGAATACTATTTTGTCAAATGGGGAAGAAGCTGCGAGGCAAATGTCGCAACCTTTTCTATTCAGCTCAGATGTAATTATTAACACAGATAAAAAAGGAAGAATCAAATCAATCTATGGAACAGTGGGAGATTTATACGGCAGGAATCAGATGGAAGGACTGCCGATCGACTGCATCATAGATTGTTTTGGTGCGGACTCATCCTATATAATTAAAAAAAATCTGAAATATGTCATAAAGAAAAAGGCTTCCATTAAGATATTCGGGCAGGTGGCAGAAGTCACTGAACAGAAGCAAGAGACTGATGTGTATGACATTAAGCTGTCACCTACCATAGATCGGAAGGGTAAGGTTACAGGAGCATATATCCTGCTTAATCAGGCATGCCGCGGCAATGAGGCAGATTTGGAGAAGATGTACGGAAACTGCATGCATAGTCACGAAATTATGGATGTTATTCCGGCATTAATTTGGATTATGGATACTGATCTGATCATCACCTATGCCAATAAGGAGGTTCTGGATTTTACAGGCCTCAATATGGAAGATATTAGGAGTAATGGATGGATGGAGCTGGTACATCAGGACGATAAGTATAGACTAATGGAGGAAATCGAGCAAAATGTGCTTCATCAGATCCCGAGTGATCTGATTCTCCGTTTTCGCCGTAAGGATGGTATCTACCGGTGGTTACGCATCAATGGTAAACCTATCTGGAATTCTGACGGAAATTTTATAGGATCGATTGGTATTGGCAAGGATATATCGGATCGGGCTGATATTGCTGATAATATCAGAAAATATGAATTATTCTCTAAGAATACCAGGGAGATCATCCTGTTCATAGATCTGGATGGGAATATCATTGAGGCAAACAAGGCTGCTGAGCTGGCATATGGATACAGCAGTGAGGAATTATGTTCCATGAGTGTTTGTGATCTGAGGGGAGAGTGGAACTATGCTAGGCAGCAGATGCAGCAGGCAAATAAGGATGGTATTATATTTGAGACTGAGCATATCCGTAAGGATGGAAGCAGGTTTAATGTAGAGGTAAGCTCCCGTGGAATGGACATCGGTGACAAGAGAGTCCTGATCAGTATTATCCGGGATATCACAGAAAGGAAAGTTGCTGAGGAGCAGATTTACCGCAGCAATCAGAAGTTCCGCTCCTTGTTTACAAACCTGCGTAATGGTTATGCCTATTATCAGGGTATCTATAACCGGGATAATTGTCTGGAGGATCTATCTGTAATAGAGGTTAACGATTTTTTTGAGAGAATATTCGGAATGGTTAGGGGCTCTATGAAAGGCCGGAAATATTCCGAGGTATTTTCAAAAAGCCATGAATTTCTGACCGGAAGCATTCATCAGCATAGGGATACCATTACTGCCGGAAAAAGCATTTATTGGAATAACTTCTACGAGGCAACCTTTGATATGTGGCTCTCGATGGTAATTTACAGTCCTGAGGCTGATACGATAGTTACGATTGTTACCGATATAACGGAACAGAAACGGTCAGAGCTGAGTTTAATCGAAGCAAAGGAGGCCGCGGAATCCGCAAATAAAGCGAAGAGCGAATTTCTAGCTAACATGAGTCATGAGATACGGACTCCGATCAATGGAATCGTCGGAATGATTGATCTGACCATGCTTACCTCCTTGTCCAGGGAACAGAGGGATAAGCTGATTACAGCAAAGGATTGTGCAAATTCGCTGATTCACACCATCAATGATATTCTTGATTTTGAGAAGCTGGAGGCTGATAAAGTCACTATCTCTTTAAAGAATTTCTGCATGAAGGATACAATCCGTGAATTGGTTAATGCTCATAGCCCCCTGATTCTGAAAAAAGGTTTGGTGATCAATACAGAGTTACCTGACGATTTGCCGGACTATCTCATCGGTGACCAGAATAAGCTGAAACAGGTTTTTAATAACCTTCTGAGTAATGCCTATAAATTCACGGACAGAGGAGAAATCACTCTTAGGACTGAGGTACATAATATCAGGAACAACAGAGTAGAAATTAAATTTGTCATCTCTGATACGGGAATTGGAATTTCGGAGGAGAACCGCAGTCTGCTGTTTAAAAGCTTCAGCCAGCTGGATGGATCCTCCTACAATAAAAGATTCGGCGGAACCGGACTGGGATTGGCCATATCAAAGAAGCTGGTAGAGCTTATGGGAGGTCAGATCGGTGTCAACAGTACTCCGGGAATGGGAAGCAGTTTTTATTTTTTACTGGATTTTGAAGTGGGAACGATGCTGAAAGAGGCAAGTCCCAAGCCCTCGAGAGAGTACGTGGTAAGAAATATCCTGTTGGTAGAGGACGACCCTGTGAACCTTCAGGTGATATCAGATATGCTTAAGCTTAAAAATCATAATGTTGTAGCGGTGACAAACGGTGCGGAAGCACTGGATATCTACCGCTCAGGGATGTATGATGTTATACTGATGGATATTCAGATGCCCGGTATGAATGGTGTGGAAACCAGCAAGAGGATCAGGCAGTTGGAGGCCCGGGAGAGGCATACACCGGTGATTGCATTAACAGCCCATGTATTAACAGGAGAAAGTGAAAAATTCAGGGAGATGGGCATGGACGGATATGTATCCAAGCCGATACAAATGGAGGAACTGTTTCATGTAATTGATACAATCACGATGAATTCCGGTCAGTCTGTGGAAATACGCCAGCCGATTCTTGTTAAGGAAGACGATCAGAAGGAACGGTTGTATTTTATGAAGGATTCTATGGCTGGCAGTACAAATCCCAAGCTGAAAGAACTGGAAATGGATCTTAACATTATGGAGTCTGCAATCCGTTATCATAATACGGAGATACTTCACTTTATTCTGCAGGAAATTGGCCAACTTTCAGAACAGATTGCTTCTGAGGAGATCATGGAAGCTGCAGAAAGATTGCAGAATCTATACTATGGAAGCGATAAGGAGAAGCTGCTTGTGCTGGAACAGTTGAAAAAGATCATCGGCAGGATGCTTCTGACAGGAGCGGAGAAGGGTAAGCCCGATACCTTAAAATGAAATGAAAGAGATGGGGACTGATATGGAGAAGCTACAGAATAGTATTGTACTGCCGTCTCTGGTTAGTGACGGAATGGTACTGCAGAGAAATACCTCGGTGCGGATTTGGGGAAAGGCTGAGCCGGAACAGGAGCTTACTCTGATTTTCCTGGAGAAGGCATATCGGACGGTGACCTCTGCCGTTGGGAGCTGGGAGATTATTTTAGACAGGCTTGATCCCGGCGGACCGTTTATGATGATAATCCGATGCTGTGGCTCGGAGCTGACCGTACAGGATATTATGGTCGGAGATGTATGGGTTTTGGGCGGTCAGTCCAATATGCAGATTCCGGTACGGCGAACGCTGGATCTGTTCGCTGAGGAAGTGAAGGATGCTTACTACCCGGAGATTCGATCCTTTCTCGTTCCGATGGTCTATGATTTCCATGGACCTAAGGAGGAGCTGTCCGGGGGAAGTTGGGTTTCTGTCAATCCAACCTCGATCTACGACTTTAGCGCAATCGGATATTTCTTTGCGAAGAAGGTCTATGAGAGGTATAAAATTCCGATCGGCTTTCTATTTACGGCTATCGGAGGTACTCCTGCCGAGGCCTGGCTTAGTGAAAAGACTTTATTAGGATTCGATAGATTTAAAAATTTGCTTGCCTTATGCAAGGATGACTCCTATGTCAGCGGAACCATCAAGCAGGAGGAACTGCAAAATAGTATGTGGTACAGGGAGCTGGAAGAGGCAGATGAGGGTCTGAAGGACCCATCAGGACCCTGGTACAGGGAGGACTGTGATCTCTCTGATTGGAAGGAGATAACGATTCCTCTGAGCTTTGAGGGAACAGAGCTGGAGAAAATCAAGGGTGGAGCTATTTGGTTCAGAAAAGATATTATCGTACCGGATACCATGCTAAATGGAACCGGAAAGCTTGTGCTGGGGACTGTCATTGATGGGGATGACACTTATCTCAACGGTGTTCGGATCGGAGGGACCGGTTATCTGTATCCGCCCCGCAGATATGACATACCGGAGGGATTACTGCGGGAAGGAAGGAATACAATAACCGTCCGTTTACTGGTTACCCAGAATACAGGAGCCTTTGTCACGGATATGCCTTACGTCCTGAGAGCGAACGGGCAGGAGCTTCTCCTCTCCGGGATATGGAACTATAAGATCGGTGCGGTCACCAAGGCACAGCAGCCGACGACCTTCTTCCAGTATAAACCTACCGGAGTTTTTAATGGAATGATCTATCCCTTAAGAAGATATGCAATCAAGGGAGTATTATGGTATCAGGGAGAATCTAATGATTCTTATCCTTTTGATTACAAGGACTTATTTGAGGCTGTTATCCTGGATTGGCGGCATACCTGGAATATCGGAACCTTCCCGTTCCTGTATGTACAGTTGGCTAACTATTGTCCATGGAGAAAGGAACCGGAGGACAGCAATTGGGCAAGGCTCAGGGAAGAACAGAGAAAAACGCTTAAGGTGCCGGGGACGGGCATGGTCGTAACGATAGATAAGGGAATGTATAACGATCTTCATCCCTGGGATAAGAAATCTGTCGGGGAACGGCTTGCGTTGTGGGCATTTCGAATGGTCTTCGGCGAAGAAATTGTATGCAGCGGTCCGATCTATGATTATATGGAGAAGGATGGGGCAGCCCTCAGACTACATTTTAAGCATACCGGCAGCGGCTTAATCCTTCGGGGTGACAGAGTGAATATGCTTGAGGCATGTGGGGAGGATGGAGTGTTTTATCCGGCAGAGGGAAGGATTGATCAGGATACTCTTCTGGTTACCTGCAGCAAGGTGAAGGAACCGGCCCATGTGCGGTATGGGTGGAAGGATAATCCCGAAGCGGCTAACCTTTATAACGAAGAAGGATTACCTGCATCACCCTTTACAACCCAAAGCTGATGGAATACTTTCAAAAACCGGATTGTAAATCGGTATATTTATGTTATACTTTAGAGACAAAATAGATTAGGTAGAAGAATTAGGAGGTCATCATATGGTAAGACATATAGTCGCTTGGAATTTTGCAGAAGGCCTTTCTGCAGAGGAGAAGCATGCAAAGGGAGCTGAAATCAAGAAGGAACTGGAGAATCTGAAGAACCTGATCGAAGGGATCGTATCCATCGAGGTTTTGACCGAGCCCCTCTCATCCTCGGACTCAGAAATAATGCTGGACAGTGTATTCAAGGATGAAGAAGCACTGCAGACATATCAGGTACATCCGGAACATGTCCGTGTGGGTACGAATTTTGTAAGACCCGCAACCACTAATCGGAAGTGTATCGATTTTAAGTTCTAATTCGATTATAAGAACAATCATCAGAGGGCGTGTATCCCATAAAGTGCTTTTGGGGAACACGCCTTTCAAGCTGGCGAAGAGATACGGATCTATCCTGTCCGATCTCATCATCACAATAAGAAAAATGTGGACAGATAATCTAAAATGGATTAGAATTAAATTCATTGAGGATATATAAAATAAAGTGCTATACGGTAAATTAATAGATAAAGTTATAAGGATAAAGGAGATTAGAGCAACCATGGCAGAATCAATGAAGGGCTTACACAGAAGCCACAGATGTACTGAAGTTACCAGAGGGAACATCGGAGATACCGTAACTGTGATGGGATGGGTACAGAAGAGCAGGAATAAGGGAGGTATTATCTTTCTGGATCTCAGGGATCGTACCGGACTGCTGCAGATTATTTTTGAAGAGAGCGATTGCGGAAGTGAGAACTTTGCCAAGGCAGAGAAGCTGAGGAGTGAATTTGTCATCGCTGTTGTAGGTAAGGTAGAAGCCCGTTCCGGAGCTGTCAATGAGAACCTGGCTACCGGAGATATCGAGATCAGGGCCGCAGAACTGCGTGTCCTTTCCGAGGCAGAGACTCCTCCGTTCCAGATTGAAGAGGAAAGCAAGACGAAGGAGGAGCTCAGACTTAAATATCGTTATTTAGATTTAAGAAGACCTGATCTTCAGAAAAACCTAATCCTCCGCAGTAAGGTTGCTGTTATCACGCGTCAATTTTTAGCCGAGGAAGGCTTCTTAGAGATAGAGACACCGATGTTAACCAAGAGTACACCCGAGGGTGCCAGGGACTATCTGGTTCCCAGCCGTGTTCATCCCGGTAATTTCTATGCTCTGCCCCAGTCTCCCCAGCTGTTCAAGCAGCTCTTAATGTGTGCAGGCTATGACCGTTATTTCCAGATCGTAAAATGCTTCCGTGACGAGGACCTTCGTGCTGACAGGCAACCGGAGTTCACACAGATTGATATGGAATTATCCTTCGTGGATGTGGATGATGTCATTCGTGTCAATGAACGTCTGCTTCAGAGGATGTTCAAGGAAAGCATCGGCATCGAGGTACAGCTTCCGATTCAGAGGATGACCTATGCGGAGGCAATGGACCGCTTCGGCTCCGATAAACCGGATATCCGTTTTGGCATGGAACTGAAAAATGTGTCTGAGGTTGTGAAGAACTGCGGCTTCTCCGTATTTACCGGAGCACTGGAAAAGGGTGGCTCGGTCCGTGGTATTAATGCAGAAGGTCAGGGTGAAATGCCAAGGAAGAAAATTGATGCCCTGGTGGATTATGCGAAGGATTTCGGTGCGAAGGGACTTGCTTATGTGGCAATCGGAGCAGACGGCACCTACAAATCTTCCTTTGCGAAGTTTATGACCGATGAAGAGATGCACAGCCTGGTGTCAGCGATGAGCGGAAAGCCCGGAGACCTGCTCTTGTTCGCAGCGGATGAGGATGATGTGGTATTTGCCGTACTGGGCAATTTAAGACTTGAGATTGCGAGAAGCCTGAACCTTCTGAATAAGAATGAATATAAATTCCTGTGGGTAACTGAATTCCCTCTTTTGGAGTATTCCAAGGAAGAAAACCGTTTTGTAGCTAAGCACCATCCATTTACAATGCCAATGGATGAGGATCTGGCACTTCTGGATACCGATCCGGCGAAGGTCAGAGCTAAGGCTTACGATATTACCTTAAATGGCACTGAGGTTGGCGGCGGCTCCGTGAGAATCTTCCAGAGTGATGTTCAGGAGAAGATGTTCGAGGTGCTGGGCTTTACGAAGGAAGCTGCCTATGAGCGCTTCGGCTTCCTGCTGAATGCTTTCAAATACGGTGTTCCCCCGCATGCCGGACTGGCTTACGGCTTGGACCGACTGGTAATGCTGATGGCGAAGGAGGACTCGATCCGTGATGTTATCGCCTTCCCGAAGGTTAAGGATGCTTCCTGTCTGATGACCGAGGCTCCGAATGTGGTAGAGGATAAGCAGCTGAAGGAACTGGGCATTAAAATTGCATTGGAAGAGAATAAATAATAGATACGACAGCCCTGTAAGGACCACCTTATCAGGGCTGTTAAGCTATACCATAAAATTAACTTCCTAAGGCAGACTTGCTTGCAGCAGATTTTACTTGGATACTTGTATGAACAGGAGATTATAATGAACAAGATCATATATATTTTATATGCAGGTTATATGCTCTGCGCCGGCATCACGGGGTTTACGGTAATGGGAATTGATAAGAGCAGAGCGATTAAGGGTAAGTGGCGAATACCGGAGCGGACACTTCTCCTGATTGCCATATTCGGCGGAGGGATAGGTTCCTATCTGGGAATGAGATATTACCGCCATAAGACGAAGCACCTGTCCTTTCGGTTATTGCTTCCGGCGGCAGCTATCGCAGACCTTTGTCTGATCTATTACTTTCTGATAAGGCCAATGATTTAAAACAAGGGATGCTTTCTCAAACAGGTGGGATGTTACTCAATTCCCATATTCTATTAATTTTAGAATTTATTATGTTAAACTCTTGACAGCTTTCTGCATTTTTGATATCATTACTTTAAAGCGCTGCGCTTTAAAGCGATAAAGTAATGAAATGTCATGGAAGGTGAGGTATGGGGGATGATTATTAAAGTAGCTTTCTTAATCTGCTTTTTTGTAATCATGGTATTGGTTGGCATCTATGCCAGAAAGCATGCAACTAGCGTTGGGGACTTTGTATTAGGCGGACGGGCAGTAGGGCCCTGGCTTACTGCTTTTGCATATGGAACTACCTATTTTTCGGCAGTTATCTTCGTAGGCTATGCAGGACAATTTGGTTGGAAGTACGGTACTGCAGCCACTTGGATTGGTATAGGAAATGCCTTTATCGGAAGTCTGATGGCCTGGGTCGTGTTAGGCAGAAGGACCCGTGTGATGACGCATCATTTAAAATCCTCTACGATGCCGGACTTCTTCGGCAGCAGGTATGACAGTAAAGCACTTAAGCTGGTGGCATCTGCGATTATTTTCATCTTCATGGTGCCTTATACAGCTTCTGTCTATAAAGGACTTTCCTCCTTGTTCAACATGGCCTTTGACATTCCGTTCTCGGTATGTGTATGGGCAATGGCTATCCTGACCGGGGCCTATGTTATCCTGGGTGGGTATATGGCAACAGCGATCAATGATCTGATTCAGGGGATCATCATGTTAGTCGGTATTGTAGCCGTTATCGCTTCCGTTATCAATGGACAGGGCGGGTTTATGGAGGCGATCGGAAGCCTTGCCAAGATACCCAGTGATGTACCGGCAACCATGGGTCAGCCCGGAGCATTTACTTCCTTCTTCGGACCGGATCCTAAGAACCTGTTAGGCGTTATCATTCTTACCTCGTTAGGTACCTGGGGACTTCCTCAGATGATACATAAGTTCTACGCGATTAAAAGCGAGAAATCAATTAAGTCCGGAACCATCATCTCTACGATATTCGCAGTGGTAATTGCCGGAGGCTGCTATTATCTCGGCAGTTTCGGCCGGCTGTTTGACAGCCCGGCCATACGAAACGCATCGGGAGCAGTTAATTTCGATGCCATCGTACCCCATATGATGTCCGATTTATCCAATGTCCTGATTGGCATTGTAGTAGTGCTTGTACTGTCGGCGTCAATGTCAACTTTGTCAAGTCTGGTGCTGACCTCCAGCTCGACCCTGACGCTTGACTTCCTGAAGGGAAATATCATAAAGAACATGAGTGAGAAGAAACAGCTGTTCACAATGAGGATCCTCATTGTATTCTTCATCGGGCTGTCGGTATTCCTGGCATTGAACCCGATCACCTTCATCGCGCAGCTGATGAGTATCGCCTGGGGCGCTATGGCCGGTTCCTTTCTGGCACCATTCCTATTCGGACTTTACTGGAAGGGTGTTACGAAGTGGGCTGTCTGGGCAAGCTTTGCTTCCGGTGTCGGTATTACCGTAACCAATCTATTCTTTAAATATATTGCTTCTCCGATTAATGCAGGTGCGATTGCTATGATAACAGGACTTGTGATTGTTCCGGTCGTAAGTCTGATTACACCGAAGTTAAAAAGAGAGAAAGTCGGTGAACTGTTCTCCTGCTATGATGAACCTGTTACGGTACATGCCCGTAAGTCCATCCAGGAGGCTTAACAGAATAACTAAGTAAATAAATCATTCAGCATAGAAAGATTCAGGCAGTGAAAAGCCCCCCGCAAGGAGGGCTTGCTCCTGCGTAAAGCCGCACTTCCTGAGGTTTAAAATATTGTTATTATTAATATCTAAATATCATGAAGGTAGGAGCATCGGCTCAGGATGCTCCGGATCATGAATTATAAAGGGGGATCACTAAAATGATTTGGGCAAAGGAAGAGACACTTCCCAGAAAAGAAATCGAAGCCATTCAGCTTACCAGGCTGCAGGAAACCCTGACTAGGGTGTACGAGAAGGTTCCGGCCTATCGCGATAAGATGGAAGAGGCTGGGGTGAAATGTGAGGATATTAATACCCTGGAGGATCTAAGCAAGCTTCCGTTCACGAATAAGCAGGACCTGAGGGATAATTATCCCTTCGGTTTATTCACAGTACCGAAGAAGGAGCTGGTCCGTATCCATGCTTCGTCGGGAACCACGGGAAAACCGACTGTTGTCGGGTATACGAAGAAGGATATGGCTACCTGGACGGAGTGCGTGTCGAGAATAGCAGCTATGGGTGGTGCTACGGAGGAGGATGTAGCTCAGATCTGCTTTGGTTATGGTATGTTCACCGGCGCACTGGGACTTCATTATGGCTTGGAGAACATCGGTGCCGCAGTATGTCCCACTTCCTCAGGCAATACCCAGAAGCAGATCATGTACATGCAGGATTTCGGAACCACGGTACTTGTAGCAACTCCTTCCTATGCCTTACATATCGGTGAAGTAGCCAGACAGATGGGGCTTGATCCCGCTAAGGATTTGAATATAAAGATTGGTCTCTTCGGTGGAGAGGGCATGACTGAGCCGATGCGTCAGGAGATGTACCGGCTGTGGAGCAAGGATATGAAGGTAACCCAGAATTATGGCATGAGTGAGCTGATTGGTCCCGGAGTATCCGGTGAATGCCTGGAGCTTTGTGGTATGCATATCAACGAAGATCATTTTATCCCCGAAATCATTGATTCGGAAACAGGTGAGGTACTGCCTCCGGGAGAGAAGGGAGAGCTGGTTATCACCTGCGTCACGAAGGAAGCCCTGCCCCTGATCCGGTACACGACCAAGGACATCTCCCGCCTGATGTATGAGCCCTGTAAATGTGGAAGAACAACCGTGAGAATGGAGAATCTGTCCGGCCGAGCTGATGATATGCTGATTATCCGCGGTGTGAATGTATTCCCGTCACAGATTGAAGAGGTATTACTGAAGGTTCCGGAAATCGGTCCGCATTATGAGATCATCGTAGACCGTAAGAATCACCTGGACACCATGGAGATCAAGGTGGAGCTGGCAGACGAATCGCTGTTGGATTCCTATGCTAAGCTGGGCGAACTGGAACAGAGGATCAAGGCAAGACTCAGGGTTGTACTCAGTATTGATGCTGTGATAAAATTAGTAGCACCAAGAAGTTTACAGCGCTTTGAAGGAAAGGCAAAGAGAGTTACTGACCTGCGAAAGAATTAACCGGCAAGAAAGAGAAGAACTTAGGCTTAAATCATCAGCAGGGTCTTAAGGACCCGCAGGTGCTTGATATGAGAAAGGAGTATACATAGTGGCAGACAGAGTTATTATGCTTGGAAATGAGGCTTTTGCCCGTGGAGCTTATGAGGCAGGCTGCAAGGTATCAGCCGCCTATCCGGGTACACCGAGTACAGAAATCAGTGAAAATATCGTAAAATATGAGGAGATCTATTCCGAATGGTCGCCAAATGAGAAGGTAGCAATGGAGGTTGCCATCGGTGCTTCCATCAGTGGCGTAAGGGCGCTCGCATCTATGAAGCATGTCGGACTTAACGTAGCTTCTGATCCCTTATTTACCGTAGCCTACTCCGGCGTAACAGGAGGCTTGGTTATCATCGTCGCAGACGATCCGGGTCTTTACAGCTCCCAGAATGAACAGGACACCAGAGCAGTGGCCAGAGCAGCGAAGGTACCGGTATTAGAGCCTGCAGACAGTGAAGAAGCGAAGGAATTCGTGAAATTCGCCTTTGATCTCAGTGAGAAATATGATACTCCGGTCATCGTCAGAAGTACAACGAGACTTTCCCATTCCCAGGGAATGGTGGAATTACATAATAGAATTGAAAAAGAGGATAAGCCCTATGTCAGGGATGTCGCAAAGAATGTTATGATGCCGGCGAATGCTAAGGGCCGTCATTTGGTGGTTGAGAGCAGGGAAATCGCCCTGGCTAAGGATGGCTGCAGCTTTCCGATCAATCAGGTGGAGTATCAGGATACGAAGATCGGAGTCATTACCTCGGGGATCCCTTACCAGTATGTGAAGGAAGCACTTCCGGAGGCTTCTGTTCTGAAGCTGGGTCTGATCAACCCGCTTCCAAAGGATTTGATTATGGACTTTGCTTCTAAGGTGGAAACCTTATATATTGTGGAGGAGCTGGATCCGATCATTGAGGAACAGGTGAAGTCCTGGGGAATTCCTGCTATTGGCAAGGATATCCTGACCGTACAGGGAGAGTATTCCGCCAATCTGTTAAGAAGAGCAATTAAGGGTGAACAGCTGGCAGCAGTCCATGCTGCAGCAGTACCGAACCGCCCGCCGATCCTTTGCCCCGGATGTCCGCACAGGAGTGTATATGCCTTGCTGAACAGATTAAAGATTCATGCTGCCGGTGATATCGGCTGCTACACCCTCGGAGCGGTTGCACCCTTAAGCGTGGTGGATACGACCATCTGTATGGGTGCAAGTATCTCCTCCCTTCATGGCATGGAGAAGGCAAAGGGTAATGATTATATTAAGAACTGGGTCGCTGTCATCGGTGATTCCACCTTTATGCATACCGGAATCAATTCCCTGATTAATATGGTTTACAATAAGGGAACCGGTACTGTTATGATTTTGGATAATTCTACAACCGGTATGACCGGTCATCAGGACCATGCAGCTACAGGGAAGACGTTAAAGGGAGAAGCTACTTATTCAGTGGATCTTGCAGCGCTTTGTAAAGCTGTCGGTGTGAACCATGTGTATGTGGTGGATGCCTTTGATACGGTAAGGCTTGAGAAGGTGATCAAGGAAGCTACAGCGATGGATGAAATTGCTGTCATTATCGCTCAGTCACCCTGCGTATTATTAGATAAAGCACCTGTGAAAAAACATTACCGTATTGATCCTAATGTATGCATGAAGTGCGGTATGTGCATGAAACCCGGTTGTCCCGCTATCACGAAGAAAGAAAACGGTGATATCGTAATTAATGACACCATGTGCAATGGCTGCGGCTTATGTGAAACGCTATGTAAGTTCAAAACCATTCAATTGGTCGAGAACGATTAGAGCTGCCGTGAAGCGGTAGTATGTAGTATTAGTGTGAATAGTCCCGCGAATGACATGCGGGCCAATAGTCCCGCGAATGACATGCGGGCCAATAGTCCCGCGAATGACATGCGGGCCAATAGTCCCGCGAATGACATGCGGGCCATTAGGAGGAACGGGATTAATATGGAAACAAAGAATATAATGATCGTAGGAGTCGGTGGTCAGGGAACTCTGCTGACCAGCAGGATCCTTGGTGGATTGGCAATTCATGCAGGCTATGATGTAAAATTGTCCGAGGTACACGGAATGGCACAGCGGGGAGGCAGCGTGGTAACCTTTGTGAGATATGGCAGTAAGGTGAATGAGCCGATAGTGGAAGAAGGACAGGCAGATGTACTGATTGCCTTTGAACGCCTGGAGGCTTTAAGATATGCCCACTATTTAAAGAAGGGCGGAGCAATTGTGGTCAATGATCAGAGGATCGATCCGATGCCGGTTGTCATCGGTGCCGCAAAGTATCCGGAACATATACTGGAGGAGCTCGAGAAAACTCACCGTGTCTATAAGGTAAGCGCCATAGAGGAAGCGAAGAAGCTTGGGAACAGCAGGGTATTCAATGTTATCGTACTTGGTATCGCTGCCCAGCATATGGATTTTACGAAGGAAGATTGGATGGCTGTGATCAAGAATACTGTGCCGGCTAAAACAGCAGAAATCAACCTGAAAGCCTTTGAAACAGGCTATAACCTGCATTAAACTGACATAATAACCACAGAGGAATGTTTACCTGGAGATCTAGCAATTTGGAAGGTAATAAAGTGTATAAGAAAAGATACAACAAATTAGTTCGATAAGAGGGGGTATGACTATGATCAGACAGCTGTCCGTATTCGTACAAAACGAGATAGGAAGCCTGGCAGGAGTAACGGCAGTACTGAAAAAGAACAATATCAATTTACGGGCAATCGCATCTTTT
>JAEZJW010000107.1 GCA_023415595.1 Bacillota bacterium | reverse complement strand
TCCTCTATATAGCCTTTCATAGTGTCTGCGTTCCGCATCACAAGGACGGAACGCATTCCCCCTTATTATCGTTGTTGTTACATTGTATGCAGGGGAAATCCTGTGTAGTACTTTGAATATTTCTCTTCTGAATAAAAGATTTCATTAGGACGGTAATCGCCCTCCGGAGCAGTCCGGAGGGCTTTATTGGGGGGTTAAACCGATGGGGGACAATAAGCTTAAGTTAATCGCGGACTTCATTTTAATTTCTCTTCGAAATCCGTTTGAAGCAAGGGTCTGCTCAGTAGATAGCCCTGTCCCATAGAACAGCCGTTATCCTTCAGATAATTCAGCTGCTCCGGGGTCTCTATTCCTTCTGCTACTACGTCAAGATCCAGCCCTTTGGCCATGGCTATGATGGATTTGACCAGATTCTGCTTTCTGGTTGTCCTGATGATGTCTCTGATAAATCCCTTGTCTATTTTCAACTTATCCAGCTCATAGCGTTCAATCTGGCCAAGAGAGGAAAAGCCTGTTCCAAAATCATCCATGGATATTTTAATACCTGACTTTTTCAGCTCTCTGAGATTACTTACAATCGTACTGATCTCTCCGGAGGATACACTCTCTGTAATCTCAAGCTCTATATGGAAGGTCTCCAGCTGGTACCTGCTGATTATCTTGAGAACCTTATGGGAAAAATCACTCTGCTCCAATTGTTTCACAGAAATATTAATTGAAATTGGAACAATCCTGTAGGATTTCTGCCGCCATAACCAAAGGCATCTGCATACATTCTCCAGTACCCAATCGCCAATGCTTAGAATATGTCCGGTTCGCTCTGCCAGGCCTATAAATTCATCCGGTGTGACATTGCCGAGGATCGGGTTACTCCATCTAAGCAGTGCCTCGGCACCTACCATAGTATTCTGACAATCCAGGCTATAGATCGGCTGATAGCATAGATGGAGTTCCTGGTTAAAAATCGCCCGAGCAAGGTGGTTTGCTATCGTAAACCTTCGCTCGAACTCCTTAGACATATCCTCCGAGTAATAGCAGAAATTCTCTTCAGGCTGTCTTCTGGCTTTATTCATAGCCATATCCGCATGCTGTATCAGAAGCTCCGCGTTCGGTCCGTGATTGGGGTAAAAGCAGATCCCAATACTGGCGGTAATATACAGAATGGATTGGTCGATTGTATATGGTCTGCGGATTTTATATAGAAGCATTTCTGTCAGTCGATCTATTTCAGCCCTGTCATTACAGCCTTCATAAATAAAAATGAACACATCATCACTGAATCTGTACAGATTCTCTTCTGTATCCGACTGGTCCAACAAACGTGCGGCTAATTCAACCAATAACTCTTCACCGTAACGGTGTCCCAGTGAGTTATTGATATCCTCCAGACCTCCGATACTGATATACAGTATAAAAATTTTTTCGTTGTCCGTCTTACTTTTGCCAATCAGGTGATTTATTTTACTGATGCAGCAGTTCCGGTTATACAGGCCGGTCAGCGAATCCTTTTGAAGCAATTCTATCTTTTTTGATATATCGATATAGATAATATAGGCTCCAACAATATCATTATGATAGATTACCGGATAGCATAGGATTTCAACGTCAATTAATCTGCCGTCCTTCCTTTTTCTTTTCCCCTCCTGCTTAACAACAAGACCCTCGTAGATCATCTTAACATTCTGATCGATCTGATTTATATTCTCCACTGAGGAAACCATACGGGAGAGACTTTTTCCGACCAGCTCCTCCGCCTCATATAGAAATAACCCTGTGAAGTTATCATTGATCTTGATTACCTTCTGTTCCTCGTCCAGCATGGCTACCGCATAAGGAGAGTAAAAAAACAAGGTGTCATACATCAGCTTCTGGTAGCTTTTATTAGAGGCGTCATGAATGATAGAAAACAACATCGTACCTTCTTCCGTTTCTATCGGAGCAGAATGAACCTCAACCTCCCTGCACTCACCATTGGCCAGTTCATGGACGAAATCAAAATAATTTCTTTTCTCTGCTTTTGCCAGGTACATTTCTTTATCGATCTGCTCCTGGCTAAGAGTATTAATGTCATGGATTCGCATAGCTTTCAGTACTTCTTTTGAGTAACCATAGTATGTAACCGCTGCATTGTTCGCATCCAGTATATCTCCGGTATCCGGATCAATCAGAAGCATTATGCTGCTGCTTTTTTCAAAGATCATATGATATAAATCAGATTTTAAAGAATATCTCATATTAGCTCCCCGGTATTGTTCAGATGTTCCAGTATCAGTTTCTCCAGCTGCAGGTTATTCTCAACACTCAAGGCACAATCTTTATCTTTTATGTGCTGTACAATTAATCGATGTAATTCCAATTTGTCTTTGTCTGTCTTAGCACTACCTTTGTTGGCATATGAATGCCGATAACCGGATAAACCAGCATCCTCTCTAGATACCACTCAGCATCGCTCCATTCCAGAATTTAATCCAAAGCTGGTCCAGCTCTGTATCGTTTGGCTTAACGTTATAGAAAATCATATTCATAAGCTGAGCATTCAGAAACTTCCTGATTTCCTGCAGATATTCCTCTGGGGTTCTGTCCTCTTTCAGTATCTTATAGTCCAATCCCTCCTGGATAATATGCAGATATATTTCGTTTTCCAGGCCGGACCAATGCTTATATCTTTCATGGATCAGATGGGAAATATCGGCCGGAGGAAATAAATGATAGCGCAGCAAAAACTTTTGTTTTACGATATCCCTGGCGTAATATTCCATTACCTTTCTGTAGATGTTATATAATTTCATCTTAGGAGAGTTGTTCTGCTTCAGAGCGTCAATGTCCTTAATATAATCAATATATTCCTCGGAGACATCATTATAAATACTGAAAAAAAGCTCCTGTTTGGATTTGTAATAGAAGTACATGGAGGCTGCCTTAATTTCAACCTCACTGCAGACATCCCTGACATTCGTTGCTTCATAGCCGTTTTCCAGAAATAGTTTAAAGGCTGCATAACGTATCATCTCATTAGTAATATTCATTGATCTTGCCCGTCCAATCTTCAATCTATCTAACATACGTTAGGTTAATTATAACACCATAATTTTGTACTTGCAACCATTATTTTCTATCATTTACCACTTTTTAGACAGAAAGCAGCACCAAAAGGTGCTGCTTTCTGTCATCCAATATACTTATCGATTAATTCACAGAATTTTTCTACATCCAACGGTTTTGTTATATAGTCATTCATGCCGGCCTGAAGGCATTTTTCTTTATCCTCTCTCATTGCATAGGCAGTTACTGCGATAATCGGTATCTTATTTCCGTTAATAGCTTCCGTTCTGATCCTTCTTGCTGTTTCCAGACCATTCATATCAGGAAGCTGAATATCCATCAGGATCAAATCAACTTCTTCCTTCTTTAATAGCTCAATCGCTTGCATCCCATGATATGCGGGAAGGAAACGGTAACCCCTCTTCCTGATGATGCTCTCCATAACCTCCTGATTCATCAGATTATCTTCGATTGATAAGATAACCTTATCCTTGTTTTTTGAGTTCCTGCTCTTTTCTGCCTTTTTTTCAATATGAGGCACCGATTCGGTATTGTCAGCTTTTTGGAGTTCGCAGGTAAAATAGAAGATACTGCCTTCCCCAACTTTGCTCTCATACCTGATATCCCCATTCATCAGCAGAGCGATCCGTTTTGATATTGCAAGCCCCAACCCTGTACCTTCATATTTTTTCTTCGCAGATAAATCTCCCTGACTGAAATTCTGAAATATCTTATCCCTAAAAGACTCTTCGATTCCGATACCGGAGTCCTTTATCCTGAATTCCAGTTCCTCCGTTCGTTCATCAGAGTTAAGTTTTTTCACTCTGAATGAGACGAACCCATTGTCAGTAAACTTCACCGCATTACTGATTAAATTCATCAATACCTGGAGTAGCCTCAGCTCATCACCAACCACCATACAGTCAAGTTCCGGATCCAGATAGAAACTTATTTCCAGGCCTTTCGCATTTCCAATCTCCAGAAGCCTATTATGGACCTTATTTATTGTGTCCTTCAAATCGAATTTATCCTGATTCAGGGTTATTACACCTGACTCTATCTTTGAGATATCCAGAATATCTTCGATTATTGATTGTAATATTACGGATGTATCCTTCAGAATTGAAACATATTTCCTCTGTTCCAGGTCAAGCTCTGTTGAATTCAGAAGCTGAATGGTCGTGCTGATCCCGTTCATCGGTGTTCTGAGCTCATGGCTCATATTTGCCAGGAAGATTGTCTTCGCAGCATTTGCCTTATCTGCCTCCTGTTTGAGCTGCTCCAGCTGACTGCATTTAAGTTTTAACTCTTCCTCAATTAATTTCCGATCGGTAATATCCTCATTGGTGCCGATAATCCTTATCGGATTACCATTTTCATCCCTCTGATAAATGGTCCCCTTCGTTCTTAACCATTTATAATCATTATTCCTGCATCTGATCCTATATTCGAAAGCATAATACTGCTTATGGGTGATCTCATTTTGGTAGACAGATCTGATCACAGGGAGATCCTCCGGATGAATCAGTTGGTTCCAGGCATTCAGGGTAACTCCAATCTCATCCGGTCCATACCCCAGGGTTTCTACCCATTTATTAAAATGATGGATCGTTTGGTTCCTCAGATCCACTTCCCAAACACCGAACTGCCCTCCCTGCAGGGCAAGTCTCCATCTCTCCTCAGACTCCGCCATTTTTTGGGCTAACTTCTTCTTTTCCGAGATGTCTTTATATATCCCAATAGAGCCAATATAGACTCCTTTGTAATCATATAGGGGTGCCAAGGACAGGGAAATATCGATTTCACTCCCGTTCTTATGTCTTCTGACGGTTTCATAACCTTCGACGATGCTGCCTTTCATGACCTTTGTCAAATTAAGCTCAAAACCCGGCAAATACCTGTCAGGGATAATCTCTTTTATACTTCTGCCATTCATCTCCTCATCGGTATATCCAAGCCTCTGCTCTGCTCCCTTACTCCAAAGAAAAATATTATTATCTGTTGTGATGCCCACGATGGACTCGTCAAAAATATCCAGGGAAGCCGAGAACATCGTAGCATTCCTTGTCATCTTTACCATGTGGGTAACGTCCCTGATAATACTGATTACCCTATCGGTGTGTCCGTCGTTGATTTGGATTGACTTAACCTCAACCGGAAATTCCGTCCCGTCCTTTTTGTAATGATTTGCATAAAACTTGATTCCGCTGGTCATAGCTGAGTTAATTTGAGCAAGGACAGCATCCTTTCGATCATCTCTTCTAAGCTGAAATACATCAATACTGCATAGCTCGTCATAGCTATAGCCATAGGTTGCCACTGCCATCTTATTGCCATACAGGATATGCCCATTCTTATCTACTATTAAAATAATATCCATGAATTCATCTATTAGATTTTTGAACACAGAATACTCCTCTTCTTTCGTAAACGCAGACATACAATATCCCCCTTTGGATTTGTTTAAGACGACTGGTTGCTTTGATTTATGTTTATTTTAGCATATCTATCGCTAAAAGGAAAAATAAATTATTTAAAAAACCCGGATCCGAACCAATCTCATCGGGAGTTCTTACGATGATATCAGCCGGATCCGGGTTTTTATGCTTTTGCAGGTGCTTTGGGGGGAGTTTAGGCTGCTGCTTCGCTTCTGAATTAACAGCAGCCTAAATTTATCGAAATTTAGTAAATTACATCTGGCAAACCTTACGGGGATTAAGGATGTTCTTCGGGTCAAAGGCCTTCTTGATGCCTCTCATGATCTCAACGGT
>JAEZJW010000044.1 GCA_023415595.1 Bacillota bacterium | reverse complement strand
TAAAGCAACCTATCGTTGAAGAGATTTCCGGTTATGTGAAAGATGCGAAGGCTGCCGTTCTGGTAGACTACCGCGGACTCACAGTAGCTGAGGATACAGAGCTTCGTAAGGCTTTAAGACAGGCTGGCGTAGTATACAAAGTTTACAAGAACACAATGCTTAACTTTGCTTTCAAAGGAACAGAGTACGAAGCATTAGCAAAGGACCTGAACGGTCCTACCGCTGTTGCATTTGGTATGCAGGATGCTACTGCTCCCGCAAGAATACTGAATGACCTTGCTAAGAAGATGCCGAAACTGGAGTTCAAGGCTGGTGTAGTTGAGGGAACTTACTACGATCAGAAGGGTATCCAGGTTATCGCAACAATTCCTTCCAGGGAAGTTCTTATTTCCAAGTTACTTGGAAGCTTACAGTCACCGATTGCAAATCTTGCTCGTGTGCTTAAGCAGATCGCTGAAAAAGCAGCATAACAACCAGAAACTTATACAGGCAGAGCTAATGAATGCCGCCTGTCATTAAAATTCATATGGAGGTATATTAAAATGACAACTCAAGAATTTATCGAGGCAATTAAAGGCCTTAGTGTATTAGAATTAAATGAATTAGTAAAAGCTTGTGAAGAAGAGTTCGGCGTATCCGCAGCAGCAGGTGTTGTAGTAGCAGCAGGTCCTGCAGCAGCAGCTGAAGAAGAAGAGAAGACTGAGTTCAACGTAGAGTTAACCGATGTAGGCCCTAACAAGGTTAAGGTTATCAAGGTTGTTCGTGAAGCTACCGGCTTAGGCTTAAAGGAAGCTAAGGATCTTGTAGATGCAGCTCCTAAGATGGTTAAGGAAGGCGCAAGCAAGGCTGAGGCTGAGGATATCAAGGCTAAGCTTGAGGCAGAAGGCGCTAAGGTTACTTTAAAGTAATCTCATGACTTCAAGAGCATGATGGGGTTGGTTGATCAACCATACCTATAAATATAAACCGGCAGGAATCCAAGTGTTGGAGTTTAGCTCCAGACATACGGAAGCCTGCCGGTTTTGTTTTGATAATATAATATCTGAAACCATATTCATCTGTTATGAAACAAACAAAATTTTCCAAATACGACATGTTATAATATATAAAATATTGATACCATAATATTACAGTTTTATATTGAGGTGATTGTATATTAGCTTTGGTCTTAACCCATGGGAAGCTAATAAACATAAATAAATAATAAATAAAGGAGAGGATTATTTGTATGAGTAAACTTAAGAATTTTTGTGTTGCTTTTATTGTCGGCTTACTTATTTGCACGACTGAGTCTGCTAGTATTGCAGCACCACTAATTGATAAAACAAGTACAGATTTTATCACAAATGATGGCAAATTGTCAGAAAGTGAATATGACATAATAAAAAATAAAGCTGCTAAGTATGTATATACTAAAGATACAAGGGTTAATCAGATCGAAAAATTAATATATGATAGAAATGAGTTAATAATTAAAATTAACGATAATCCTGGCTTATCACTTAACGAAAAAAAGATGCTTGAAAATGATTTGAAAAAGGTAAATAATGAATTAAAGAAACTAGGTGTTATGGATGGCGTACCAGATGAAATAAAAAGAGTGGAAACAACAGAACAGGTTAATACACCTATAACAGCTAGAACTGTTTACCCAACATCATATTTCGATTTTTATTCAAGTGTACTTGATATAAGCTCCTGGGAAGCTTCGTATACATATAATGGAGTCAGCTATAGAACTTGTACGGTTACTTTACAAGAGCCAGCTAATTCCATGAATTATTTATCAAAAATTTATAATCCCAATGTAGTCGTTAAAGGAACTTTAACAAACTTATCTCAAGTAAATCAGTATCTTTTATCAGGATTAAAGATGGTAGCAAAGAAGGCTAATTCTTATAACCCTTTTGTGCAGGCAAGAATTGCAATAAATGCACTAGTAAGCCTTATTCCGAATGTTCAACCACAATACTTAATTACTGGTTCGGGCGTGGTTCATCATATTCCGACCGTAAGAAAACATGAATTTATTCGCTATATCTATGTCTATGATGCTGATGTTGATGAATGGAGATTATGTGGTGCTGGAAATTACGCTTATTGTATAATTGCCAATGATATTTACACAAAACCGGGAAGTACAATAATAAGAAATCCGATTGATAAGACACAATATTTCTATGGCACTTATGATACAATTAGACAAGAGTCTGTATATTGGTTTGCTGCCCAAAAACAAGCTGGTATTTCTGCAGCTCCAATCGATGGGGTATTAAAAAATATAGATATTGATTACGAGGAGGGTTCGACATCAATGCGTATCTTAAGCATTAATTTAGCCGCAGACCAATATCCTGGATTAATTAACTTATACTAATTTATTGATTAACTATATGTTTTCAATGAGGAGTTGCCATTATGGTCAGATTATCTAAGAAAAAAATAAAATGGGTATTATTACTTGCAGGATTGATACTTTTTATATTATACCGTAGGTCCTTTATTCCAAAAGATATTGTTATATCATATGATGGGATAATGTATTCATCGGAAGCCTATCTGGCAAAGGATTATGATAATCTGGATATAAAGAATACCAAAGTTCATATGAGAGGGAAACTATATAAACCATGGTTTAAAGAGCAGACCTTTAAGGGTTATATTGATACTGATATCGCCCCTGTCGATGAAAAGGTTCTACACCCAGCCTTCATTTATGACTTTGAATCCATTCCACTATATATACAATATTATACCAGACCCCAAAAGAATAGTTATTCGGTAAGTTATGCTGTCACCTTTATCTACAAGGATTTGAGCAGAATTTATCTGGAGTATAAAGAATACTCCGGTCATGAGGGCTATTCGGTCGTAGCACCTGCTGAAACTATTGAAGATATAGATGGGATATGGAAGGAAATTATTGATAAAACCACTATTAGTGCTGCTCCTGTTGAGATTGATCAATAGGAATTGATGTCTTTATTAATTGTATAAAATCATAAAGGGTTTATGCTATAGCGGTAAATGCTATAGGCATAAGCCCTTTAATGGTCTGTTTCAGATTTGGTCAAAAAAATGAATGATGAAGACGTCGTTCTTTTTTAAGTACTATAAGTAACAATCACCGTAAATACAGTTATATTATCGGGAATAATAGTACTAGCCTACGAAAATGGTAATAATTTACTGAATTCTACAATCATTTAATATATAATTCCGAAAATTAAAAAAAGTCAATAAATTTTTTATTGACAGTAGAAAAAATATGTGCTAGTATGAAAGATGCACTATTGTGGTGTTATATGCCTAATTAGTATTATTATAGCATATATACCTGAAAAAGAAAAGCGGTTTTTTACTTACGCGAAGGCAAATGCGAGCAATGCGAGCGCATGCGCGAATAAAGCAAACGCGTGCGAATAAAGCCAGCAAGCTGGCTTCGAAGAAACTCGCGAAACGTGTTTCTTCAGGTTAATGACAAGGGAATTGGCTTGCCGGTTCATCTTGTGGAAAACATAGGATTTCCGGAACAAAGGCAAAGACGGAAATTATATGGACTTATTAAATTCAAGGGGTGAAAACGTCAATGGATAGAAACAGAATGCATCCAGTTAAGGTTGGAAATAACGTTAGAATGAGTTACTCCAAGCAGAAGGAAGTTTTGGAGATGCCAAATCTAATTGAAGTTCAGAA
>JAEZJW010000223.1 GCA_023415595.1 Bacillota bacterium | reverse complement strand
CTGTAAAGAGCCGTATACGACATGAACAGCTTCCTTTCTAGCTTTCCGCACTGTTAATATATTTTCTTCCCAGTGCATGCTCGAATTGATCATTGATCTGAACGAAGAGATCTACTAATTCCGGATCAAACAGGGTACCTCTTCCCTGGCGGATAATTTCAACTGCATCCATATGGGTAAATGCATTCTTATAAGTGCGGCGTGAGGTCAGTGCATCATACACATCCGCAATCGTCAGTACCCTGGCGTAGAAGGGAATCTCCTCCCCCTTCAGTCCGTTGGGGTAACCAGTACCATCCCATCTCTCATGGTGGCAGTAAGCCATATTCCTGGCGAAAACCAGAAACCTGGATTCTCCTGTTTCCATCATAATCTTCTCGAAGGTATCCTTCCCCAGAATTGTGTGGGTCTTCATATATTCAAACTCATTAAAATCCAATGTAGAGGCCTTTTTGAGTATGTCATCATTGATACCGATCTTACCGATGTCATGCAGGGGTGCGGAACGGATCAGGTCCCTGACATCATCCTCGGGTATCCTCCCCTTGAATTCCTCTCTGCCGGTGATTTCCTTTAAAAGAAGCTTAAAGTAAGCAGTTGTATTCTTCAAATGACCACCGGTCGTAATATCACGGCATTCCACCAGCTCCGCAATACTGACGGAGATGGTATCCTGATATTCTGTATCCTCCAGCGCGTTGGTCCGATAACACTTAAGCTCCAGCTGCGTATTCACCCGGTTCCATATGACTGCTTCTGAACAGGGTACCGCTATCAGATCGGCATAGCCCAGGCTACAGGCTTTCTCCTCCAGAGTAGGCTCGTCCTTTCTGATAAGAAGAAGTGCCGGTATGCATGATATGTCCGGAAGAGTACGGAATCTTTGGAAAAGCTCCGTTCCCTCCGGTCCTTTTACTTTAGCGGACAGCAGGATTAGCTCGGGCTTCTCCTCAGTTAGGAAGCCGGAGCAATCCTCTTCCGATTCTGATATGGATAACCTGACCCTTCCCTCCAGCGCACGTGCAACCAGCTTCTGTACCTCCGGGTCTTCCTCAATCATTAAGACATGTCTCATGACGTCTCTCCTCATTTGTCCTATCGCCGGGATTACTATTCTTCATTATATCATTCCGTTTTATAGAAATCAATGTCTGATGTCATTCCTGCCGGCTGCTACCCGAAGCACGGGTATAAGCATTACAAGTCTATGTTGATCCGGTCATTCAACAATTTTCTCAAAGTGCTGATAGTCCTTGCTGTTCTTCCAATCCCCTCCCCAGGTGAAGCCCCTGCTAATAAAAGCTTCATAGCAGGCATCCCCTTCCTTGATATAATAAGGGCAGTCCTTCGTACGGTCCGCATATTCCGAACCGTTCTCCGGCAGGATCGTTTTCTTTCCGTCAATTGTAGTGATGTAGGGATTATAGAGAGGATTAATATCTATCGCCCAGCCCAGGCTGTGCTTCGAGAGCCTTGTGGTCCCTGCCACAAAACGATAGTTAAAGGCTGAACTATTATTGGCTTCCATAGACTTCTCGTCATCCGCATCATACTCATCAATCAGCAGCATCTGTTCAATCGGATAGCTTATTCCATATAATTCCCGAAAAATATCCAGGATATCCTGTGCAATCGCCTGGTTTACGATCAGCTCTCCGATCCTTGTTGTGCCATCAAAGGCACAATATAATACCCTTATGTATCGGAGCTCTTCATAGGGAAGCTCACAGTTCTCCCCATAGGATTTCCCACTGATTCTCTCCTTTACCTCGTCCGAAAGCTCTTCCATATAAAAAAACTGACTGATCCTGCTTTCCATGACTCCTGTCATATTAAGTTCAGTACCCGCAGGATATTGCCGTAATGCCATGATCAGCTCTTCCTGTGTGGTATATGCCCCCAGGGTAGCTGCTTCGATTACTCCGTTATTCCCCTGCAATTTTGTTTCCTCCTGTTCTTTCCCCATGGCGGAAGAATCACCCTCTACCTTTGGGTTTAGTGTCTCGATATCAACGTCACTCGTATTGTCTTCCGCCGTTTCCTCCGGGGTTTTGCTCTCCGGGATAACCTTCTTCTCATTCAAGCTGTTCTCCAGCTCATTCCGTTTATTACCACAGCTCCCCGATAATAAGCAAAAGAGGAGAATGCTTATATAATAAACATATCTCCTTCCCATACCTAGTCCTCCTCTATCACGTGGATCTCCAGATAATCAAAATCAATCGGTTCCATAAAATTATCCTTCGTAAACCGCGTCTTGTCATGCCTTTTAAAATCAGCTATCGTCGAGTCCAGCCAGATTGGCTTCGACAGATCGTAAGCATGGCAAACCTCCTCGATGGCAGCAAATATTTTCTGAGTTCTTCTCATTTCTTCCTTATCATTACAGATCACCATATCCTTAATCATACGATTCTCTGTGAATATCTTAGCCCATAAGCGAAACATGGTGATTCTCCCTTCGGTTCTTAGCCTGCTATTTCAAAATGATAACATGATGTTTCTGTTACCGGAATTATAGTATATCACGATTATAGCCATTAACAAAGACCCTAATTCTATAATTGAAAAGAGATAAGCAGCAAGTGCCGCTTATCCCCTTCTTTTATTGCATATGCTTCAGAAGCTCCTGCTTCCATTTCTCCGGTGAGGTATGTATCACTCTTCCCCCGAAATGCTTTCGGATAAACTGCAGGGATACATTACGTTTCACCGCCATAACATAATCATCATATTCTCGCTTATGAAGCTCCTCCTCTGTCAGTCGGATGACCTCCCGCTTGAAGTTAATCGCCTCCATGGCCTGGTTAAGCCTCTTACAGAAGACCTCCCAGTCATCAAAGCCCTGATACAGGAAGGTGGCTGCCGCAGCTTCCTCACTGATAGCCAGCTCTACCGCTGCTACCCCGTGCTTAGCCCCGGGACAGATCAACCAGAGGATGTTCTCAGCATCCTCTCCGGCCAGATGGGATTTCATACCCACATGGATCTTCATGGGGTCACATAGTTCTTTGAATACCTTATATTCCTCTATGATTCTGCTCTCATTGATCTTAGCTTCCAGAGACTTTATGAAGGTTGGGGATAACTCTTCCAGCCGACCAAGCTGCACCGCAACACCCTCGGGCATCAGGCGGCCGATGACCTGCAGCTCCAGCGGTGTCAGAGTACCGTCAATTTCCTTCACTGCCTTAATCGCTTTCTCGCGCAGCGCATACAGACACTTCGAGATGCAATCTGCGAACGGATCGGTATCATAACCCAGACGGTAGAAGGAGTAGCTTTCTCCTGTATCCAGCTCCAGAGTAAGTTCATAACTGCCTTTATTCATCCGACTTACAAAGCAGAGCGGGATACGTCTCCCGTTATCATCCGGCGGCAGGACCAGGACACAGTTCTCATAGACCTCGATCAGTGCGGTTCCGCGGACACTTCTTCCGGCTTCGTTATATAGGAATTCACCGCGGGTGTTTAATAAGGGAGTTCCGCTGATGAACAATGCCTTTCGGACCTTCTTGTTATAGGTAGCATATAGCTCCTCATAGAATGTCTCCCGGACGTTACCGAGCCTGGAGATAAGAAAAGTATCCCTCTGTGTCCTGAGCAGTATATTATAATCCGGTGCCTCAATCGACGTAAGCTCCGCATAGGGGAGATGATAGGAATCAAACAGCGAAGAAAGGGTTAACCCCTCCTCCTCAAGCAGGAGCTTTACCTCACCCTCCATCACTTGAGATACCAATTGGCCTGCATATTCCATCGGCATGTATTCACCCCACTATCCTAATTTTGTCCCACAGCCGCCGCAGAACTTCGTTCCGGGTGGATTTTCCTGCCCACAGCCGGGGCATTTCCCTGTGGCGGGGGGTTCCGTCGGTGCGCCGCAATTATTACAGAAGCGTACCCCCTGTGCCAGCTTAGCGCCACACCTGCCGCAGGCGTTCATTTCCATACTGGCTCCGCAGTTACTGCAGAACTTGCCGGTACCTGCAGGCTTACCGCAGGTGGGACACACGATCGTCTTGCTCTCTATCTTACCCTGCCAGACGGTAGACGTGGCTCCGGCTTCCTCAATATTACGTCTCATAGCATCGGCTCGTGCCTTTGCCACAAAGACCTCCTGCCTGGGTGCACAATCCACACATAGTCCCTCATCCTCGTTCAGACAGGCATCACATACATATTTGTGGCAGGAATGACAGCGGTGAAAATGCTGTTCAGCCTCATTCTGGCTTAATTCAAAGGCCTTATCGTGTTCCTTCTGCCATTCCGGGCTCATCCCGTTAAAGCGCTCCGAGAGGACATCTCCTCCGCGCGCTGCTGCATAACCGAAGCTGGACAGCTTGCCGCCCACCAGGTTTCCGAGGATGCTGGCACCCTGGGTCAGACCCCTCAGCCCCTTTTTCTTCTTATAGGTATCGCTTTCAATGAAGCTTGATTTATAGCCGTCATGGCAGTTGTCACAGTAGAAGGTGAATTGAAAGCCTGCTTCGGTGGAGTTATCTTCATAATTTCTGGTAAATGCTTTTAACATAATTTCTGTTCCTCCTTTACTTAATTGTTTTACCGCACGCGGTGCATTTCGTATTCTCGAAGAATTGCAGAACACCACAGCGGTGATTACGACATTGGATCATCAGGCTCGCTCCGCAGCTATTACATTTCTCCTGCACGAAGGTCCTCCCGGAGCAGGAGGGGCAGGTAACATAGAGCGGCCTTCCGCAGCCTGCACAGACCGCCTCATTCTTATGTATCTCTCTCAGGCAGGTTGGACAGCGATACCCGAAGGGACTATGGCTGCCGCAGGTAGGGCAGAACCTGGCGTCCCGATCGATGAAGGTGTTACAGTGAATACAGGGTTGCTTATATGTAGCCATGATATTTCCTCCTAACTCTTCCTTATCAAACCCATACATATGATTGTGAGTGGTTCATTCGGAAGCTGATATCTAATAGAAAAGTACTAGTATTTTCCTTTTGTAAATGATTCTATTATATTACTACATTGATTTAGATACAATATCTTCCTCATAAGATGATGCTATTCTATGTAGGTATTCTATCCTACTTACTTACAGGAATCGGTTGCTTTCATAGGGAAGAACGTATATAATTAGGCTTAGGAGTCCGGTAACAGCCATTAGCAGGTCGCCGGATATGACATTCGGATAGAAGAGGAAATGAGTATGGAAGGAAATCTGCGTAGAGATAATTTAATCAAGATCTTGAAGAATCGGCAGGAGCCCATCTCCGGAGGGGAACTGGCGAAGCTTCTGGGCGTCAGCAGACAGGTCATCGTCCAGGATATCGCACTCCTTCGGGCATCCGATTATAACCTGCTCTCCACGACCAAGGGATACCTGCTGTATCAGTCAGAGTACCTTAAGGTAAAGCGAGTATACCGGGTGAAGCATACGACGGAGCAGATTGAGGATGAGCTATGTACGATTGTCGATCATGGAGGTAAGATCCTTGACGTAATGGTAAACCATGAAATCTACGGCGAGATTGCTACTCCCTTAATCATACGTAACCGTAGTGATGTTTATGATTTCGTCCGGAAGGTAAGCGAGAAGAAAATCGTTCCCCTGAAGGAGCTGACTGCAGGCATCCATCAGCACACCATCGAAGGAGATACAGAGGAAACCCTGGATCGGGTCGAAAAGGCACTGAGGGAGAAGGGTTATTTAATAGAATAAGGGCATTTATTCATGATGAAACGTGCGCCCGGCGGCGCACTATAAGAAGCAGGGCATATAAGAGGTTACTCCTATATACCCTGCTTTATTGCTATCATAATCTCTTAACGAAGATATAACATCGGGTTGACTGTTTCGCTGTTCTCTAATACCTGGAAGTATAGATTACTGCCTTCTACGGAGTAGTATTTCGTCGGCTCATTAACAGTACCAACGACATCTCCTTCCTTCAGCCTGTCCCCTACCTCGAGGGAGTTGTCTTTCTCTGAAAGCTGACCATAGACAAGGGAGAAACCGTTTCCGATATCGGTGGTGATGGTTAGACCGGTCTCTTCGTTCGTGTCAACACTGGTTACAACTCCGTCTGTTGCTGCCTTAACTTCTGTCCCCACCTCAGCATCTATAATAATTGCCGGGTTGCATTTAAACTGCATTAATGTTGAAAAGTACGTTGTGTGGTCCATGCTGTAAGGAATGATCACATTACCTTCTACCGGCCAGAGGAGGCCTTTCTCCACATTGAATTTCAGGCTCTCGGCTCTGTTATCTGCCTCTACTGTAGTACCTGAGGTCTCAACTGCTTCGGGTTCTACTGCTGCCTCTGTCTCTTCTGTCCCTGCTGCCTCGGCCAGATCGATTCCATTCTCTTCTTCTTGTGTATAAATATCATATTCCAGTAAGCTGTCATTGTCTGTAACATCCTGAGCAGCTGTGTCATTCTGTGCGGTGCTGTCTTCATTATTGGCAACATCACCAGAAGAAATGTTATCCTCGGCTGTAAGAGTATCATCCTCTTCAGCCGCTATGTTATTATCCGGTTCATTTAGATCAACATAATCTTGTCCCTCATCCTGAGGCTTCGAGGATAAATTAGATCCAATGATCGCTACTGCAGCTATAGCTATAACACCGACAAACAATAACACGTAATAACCTTTACCTTTGAAAAATTCGGTAAATTTGTTCTTTTTCACTGTCATCACCTCAAAATATATTCTTCTCAGATTAGTAAATATTTATACCTAAGTCATATAGTGGAACTCAATAAATTTAATTCCATCCATACCGACTTGGGTTTTATTAATACTCTTTCTATATCTTTACCAATTCCATCTTTTTTATCCATGTCGCACACTTTGTATTGACTTTTTTCAATAAAAATATAAAATAGAACTATGCGGATATGGTTCAATGGCAGAATGCGAGCTTCCCAAGCTTGAGATGCGGGTTCGATTCCCGTTATCCGCTTAACAAAAAATGACCTATGGCACAGTTTTCAATGTGACATAGGTCTTTTTTTGTTATGTAATTATAAAAGGTAAGCGGGAAGAATAAACAGGAGCCAGTTGGCGAGTGTTTATTCTTCCTAAGCCTTGGCCGTGTTTCTCGGACAAGGCTTTTCCCGTCTATCCGCGAGTTAACCAAATGTAGCGAAGTCAGCAAGAAAAAGCATGAGCCCACTGGCGAAATGACTTTTTCTTGCCAAGCCTTGGACACGTTTTTCAGACAAGGCTTTGCTCGACGTTGAATTGCCGTTTTTACAATTCGCCGCTCGTTATCCGAGTATATTATGGAAGTGGGAGGAATGAAACAGGAGCCAGACGGCGAGTGTTTTATTCTTCCTAAGCCTTGCGGATAACGTAATATTAGTTTCGCAAATTCAATTTAATAATAAAAATGGACATGTTCCATAGCCGTTTGGTAAAATAAAGTTACCACATAAAATCTTCCAAATGAGGCTATTAAACATGTCTGATAACATTATACAATTAAACGAAGAAATTATCAAAACCGAATTAAAACTAAGCCTCAATGAGCATCTTGCATGATATTTCAAAGCCAACATTACTTGAAAGTATAACCCAGTTGGTGTGCCTACGAAACCTGGGATTAGGTGTTAGGTTGTCCAAGTTATCTTCCGGACTCCCCACTCACCTTCCAAATATATACTAATGCCGTATTAAAGCATTTCAAAAACGTATATTCCGAATAACCTATTACTTCCCGACCTCATTGCGTCATACATTTCGTATCTACTCACATCTTTAGACCCATATCCAACAGGGCCTGGGTCATAAATTTTTATTATTCTATCTGATAGAACTTCTTCTAATAATACACTATGACCTATATCATATAAGTCGATTTTATTAAACAACTTACCATAGCAAAAAGCATATATAATATACTTGTTTTTTCTAAAGCTTATCTTATTAAATTCATCTATTTCATCAGTATCAAACTGATTAATATGACGATATGATAATTTAAGTCTAATATTGTTAATTTCAAAATAATGATTGATTTCTTCCAAACAAATATGCAAACCTAGCTCATTATCTTTATCACTGTATTTGGCATTTTTTATTATAGTTTTGGTTCCTGTAGGAAATGTCACCCCAAATACTTCAGCCAATTCATATTGACTAACTTTTATACCATATGAATCATCTAATATCATTTCGATTAATGCACAAAAACATAAATAATTATCTGCAATCACATATCTTTTCATGGCGCCACTTTCTTTACTTTAGTCTTCAGGCATTGCTATTGTTGGTCCATTAGCGTTATTATATTTTCCCTTATAGCTTTTAATGTTTTTTGTTGATGTCTTAAATATGTACAAATTTGCTACCTTTTGTGTCTTATGTAACTTTATATTAAACTCTGATCCATTAAATATTTCAAAGGTTAATTTACCAGCAAATCCCGGGTCTACTTGTCCATCAGAGAATTGTATAGATACAAATAATCTAGCTAGAGATCCTTTTGTTTGTATTAACCCAAAATATCCAATAGGCATTTTTATATACTCATACGATGAGGCTAAAACAGATGAGTGTGGAGGAATAATAATACCTTCATCAGTAATACATTTTTTTTCAATAATATCTTCTGGAATATGCTCACCATATACCAAGGTGTCAAAACCTGGTTTTTTAACATAACTAATAGTTTCGCTTCCCAACTTCAAACTTATGCATGTTACATCAAAGTTCTCACTTTTATTAACAATCTCATGTTGCTGCACTAATTCAATTAAATTATCTCCAACTATTAACAAGGAACCACATCCTTTCTATATTATATGTATTTGCTAATTATAAATAATAGAAACAACAAGTGCACATATGGATATCAAAATAGATAAAAGAGAGTACCAATTATCTTTACACCAATTAATTACTTTTCGAATGCCTCTATTATCTAAAATTTCTGCTTCTACATCACTCAAATAATGTTCTAAAGCATTTTCAATATGAGTCTCCATCTCATGGAATGCACAACAAGCTAGCAAATCACCTTTTCTAAAACATATCGTTCCGTCGCTGCCATTATAATAGCCAATTTTTAGGTATCCACAAAATCCTGGATTAATTTTACCGGATGATACAAATCCTCCTCTAAAAATATTTTTTCCGGTTCCATAGATAACTCCAAAAATATTATATGGCAATGCAAATTTTTGGCTGGTCTCTATTGTTATATTTTTTCCTGGTTTCAATTTGATTCCTTCAAAAGGAATTTTATAGTACTTATTTTTTGTATAGTCATACCACCTTTCACCAGCAGTAATATTCACGGATGCAGGACCAACATTGTCTAGAATGATGTCCCCTTTAATATAAATTTTACTATCTTCCGATTTTTTATACTGATTATATTCATCCCAATTATCTGATATTCTTTTACTTAAATCTACAACCGACATTTCTTATCCCCCTGCTCACTTAAAAAACTCAATATATTATTAAAACATTTATAATCTACATAATCATCAACTGTATGACTAATACCTGCTGATAAAAAATCGTTCCGTTTCATTGTGGTTGTTATACCTATCATTGGTATTGATAATTTTTTTGAAACACGGATATCTTGGTATGAATCTCCAACTAAAATGATGTTGTCAAAGTATTCCTTATTGTAAATAACTTTCGCCTTATATACAGTCGATTTAAATATTTCCTCTCTTAAAAGTCCATCTTCTGCCGTAGATATGGGATATTTCCTTTCTGTTATACCATATATATCCAACTTTTTTAATGCAACCTTTTTCATTCCCCCGGAGTATATTGCCAAACACCATTTATCACTCTTATATATATTATCAATTATTCCTTCTAACCCATTTACTTTAATAAGTTTATTATCCGTTAATAAACATATTTTTACAAACTCATTATAGTAATATAATTGAAACCTATTCAACTCATCCCATGATAAATCACTTTTATATTTTTCTTTATATAAATATCGTAATATTCCAATATCAGAACCAATACGGTAATTATCCCAGATAGTTGAATAATTCATAATATCGTATAAATGTAGTAAAGCATTTTTAAATGCTTCAGACGAAGCTTTGTTGTCCAAAAACATTGTTCCATCTATATCAAAAACAATTAGATTCATAAATTTTATTTAATCCAATCAAACAATATGGATTACACTCCTTTCATAATACTTATTACTTTACAAGTCATAACCTTCCTTTTCATTAATTTACAGTTCTTTAAAAAGTTGACTAGACACTATTCCTTTACTGTCTTGGTATTTTTCACTATGATAATTAAATGATTCCCCTAATACTGTATTATAAAAAATTTGACAGATTTTCATAAAAGGATAAATTTTAACTTTTTTAATACAAGTTAGTTGTAGAGTCCAGAATCCACAGTATCCAACATCACCGAATCCCGCCGAAATATGGACCGAAACACCTATACGTCCTACTGATGATCGTCCTATAACCATAGGCACAAAGCCATGTGTTTCTGTATATTCGCATGTCCTTCCTAAGTATAATTGACCTGGCTCCAAAACATATCCCTCATCGGGTATTATTATTTTAGTTGTCTCATTATTCTCTTTAGGATCAATAATTTCATTTTTGTATATTAACATTTCATTATGAAGTTTTAAATTATAACTATTTGGGTTTATCTGTGTTTCATCATACGGGTTAATAATTATATTGCTTCCAATATTTCTCTTTATTTCTTCGCCTGATAATATCATTTGCTTTCTCCTATATATTCTCAATTTAATAACAGAATAACATTTTAGTATTAAAATGACAAGTTATAGTATAATTTATTCGTAAAGTTAGTCACTTCAAGCAACCGTATTACGAAATTAATTTAAACTCATCCGCTCTAGAGGGATAAGTTACATAAAGATTGGTTTATCTTCTTTCTAGGCATATCTATCACATATTATGAATAAACAACAATCTTTCTTAGCCGCTAATCTAGGTTAGCGAAGTAAGATCCCTCTGGCGAGCGTTTTTTCTAGACCTTGCCAGTTTTAGGCAAGGCTTTCCCATCTAATATAACATACATTATTCACCATATTAGCCTTAATTATATCCTACAAACATAAAACACCTATCTATAATAGTGCCATAATAGTTACAACGCCCGAGATTAAAGCTAGTGGAATATAAAACCCCATCTCCGTAACTGCAATCAGACAATTTATATATTCTGTTTTATCATTATCACAGTAATCCTCTTTCGTACTCATATTATAATCTATTTCAATCTCGTTCTGTCTACGTACGTAATCGTATAAATTTCTATATTTTCTTTCAATCTGCAAGTAATATGAATCAAGTCCCCAAAAGACTAAAATCGGAATATAAGCTATAAAAAAATACATCGGATTAGTATTTTTAGATGCTAAAGCAAATAATGCTGCCACTAAAGTAACTGCCCATCCTTTTAAAGCAAATGAATTTGAACCCATCCTATTGATAATACCTTGAATCATTTCTAATTGCTTTACCATATTTTCTTTCATATTTTCACCTACTTCAATTATTTATTGCCAATTAATATCTATGACTATAGACTAATATTTGCATTGTCCACATATGTTTAAAACTTGACTCACAATAATTATAAAGTAATATTTAAGTACCTTCTTCAACTTTTCTTGTACAGTAGATCAATTATTAGTAACATCTAATTCATTTCCTCTTGAATTGTACGATATTAAAGCTTCCCAAAAAGAAAATAGGAACACCACATATATTAAAAGGATGCATTATCGATCTTCCTACCTACCATTTCTATCTTCACTCCAATTGTCAAACATTTTAAATAGCAAATTGTCCTTTCTATATCTTAACAAATCTGCAACCGTTTCTTTCCACCCATTTTTATTAGCTGCGTATGCTGCTAGTATTATCATAATATCATCATAAACACCAACACCTGATTCTAATATTCCTATTTTTATTATTTCTTTTTCATCAAAGGAGTTCAATGAGATATACTGCATACGTTTAAATATCTCTGATATGATTTTATCAAACTGTTCTTTACATGTTTTTAGATCTAGAGAATTCTGTTCTTCAGATGTTTGTGTGATTTGTAATTTCTCATTATCGCTGACATATAAGTGCAGACTGTCGCAATAATGCGTATATTCTCCGACCTGTAATCCAAGCCATCCTGCCATGATTTCTTGAATAGCGGTAAAATGAGCTATATCTATCGGTAAACCCCGGTACAAATCGCTACTTCGCATAATTTGTGACCAGTACAACTTGTCATCTCTAACTTTTAGCATAGAAATGATATTGCACGGTATATCTGAATCTGCTGGGTTGCCATCTTCATCTGGCATATCCTTTAGGGGATTCCAAATTAACAAAACAGTCTGTCTATTATTGGGGTTATTTTTAAGTGCTAAATAGGCTCTTTCAAATTGATTTATTCCAAATTCTTCACATAACCGTTTTCCATATGCCCCAGGGTAATTTATTTTATTCCCAGCATATTTAGGTAGAGTGGGATTCCAAAAGTTTAAGATTGCCGAATCATCACAGCCATTAAAAATACATACTAATTCAGATATTATTAAGGCTATGCTAATAGGAGGCTTCCTTGCTGTTATCCACCTTTGTTCAGGATTATTGATACATAATGTTACATGAAGTAACTCTCTTGTATTTCCAACCCTGCTTTTAGTTTCTATGGCATTCTCACCTAATAACATTATACCAGCTTCTCTCCATACCTCATTAGCTGTATTGCCTTTTATATAATATCCCATATATCTTTCACCCCTTAGTAATATGCTGATTAATATTCCACTTTGGTGGATAAAAATAATTTATTATTTCTTTATTTGGCCTAAACGTTTGTTTAATACGCATCTCTTTATCTGCAATTTGTATATCGGGAAATGCAACTCTTGCATATTTATCAGTTTCACAAAAGATATTTTGGCAATCTATAAGTTGAAGTCTTCTGCCCCACAATGAACGGAACTTAATGTTTCTTTCTTTAAACTCCTGTTCCTGTTGTTCTGCCATTAATCTAATAATGTCTTCATCCGAATAATTTCCTCTATTAGAAAAGCATTTTGCAATACCACGTTTAGCCCCAGGTCCTGCTACAACAAATGACATCTCATCAAATTCGCATAGGTTACTATAATTAATATCAATAGCATACTGATACGCCAAGAATTTTCCTATGCTCGGATATGAAAGCAATAGTCCATATAAATCAGATAGATTTTGTAATTTACCTACTTTCATAGGCACTTTATCTTTCATCATATTCTCGAGCAATTTTAAATTATTTCTGTGTTTACGTTCATAACCATATGCGTTTATTCCAGATGGCATAATATAAGCTGCAGAATATATTTTCACCTTTTTGTCTAGTAAGTCGCATAAAATATTATCATAGACATCAAACTGGTAATTATGATACGAAATATCTCCGAGCTTATTTTCTAAATACTCCCAAGTATCAATTTTATTAAATAATTTATATAAAATAATTCTAAATAACGTATCTTCTTCATTATAATTTCCTGAGTATATTACATTCCTAATTAAATACTGGCTTACTCTATCAGATGCTCTATAAGAATTAGTAAATTTGTATTTATTAATAATTAAATCTTGTGTCCATGGTTTTGATTTGCCTTCTAATCTATTAAAAAACACTTCCTGTCTTTCTGCAGCAAACTTCCAATATGCATCATATACTTTCGTTGTTTTGACATAATGCTTTTCATATATTATTGGAGAATTATTTAATTCCTGCCTCTTATTTATGTTACATTTATTTATTATACTTATAATAGCCTCTACAGCTTCATCAATTGTTCCATCATTCTCAATTACCGTACATTCCCCTTTAGCTTGGTGTTTCTTAGCAAGTTTATTGTAAAAGTCCATTACTCGATTAAAATACTCGCTGGGGTAATCATTTGGTATCCCTTTTCTATGAATTAGAAATACTTGTTGAAGTGGTAGATTTGAGAGTAACTTTATTTCTGGTGCGATTATACTATCCATCATCTGTTTATCAATATCCGCTGCTAGACCATATGCATAAGTTGACCAATAAAATCTATCTAATATGACAATTTTCCCATTTTGCAAGTCAGGAATGATTCTTCTGATGATATTATCAATATGTGAGGCTACATGTAACATTTGTAAACTAATGTTGTTCAAGGTCTCGCTAAAATACTTTGATTGATGATGATGCATGTCATACACTATATTTCCTAATGTCCCCTTTTCTTTTCCCGGAAAACTATATGTACTACAAGTGATACCTTCATTATTTAGCTTATTCACTAATTTGTTTATAAGCGTAGTTTTTCCAACATGATCAATACCTTCTAAGACATATAATTTTCCGCTGAGTTTTTTCATAATCTATCTTTCTCCTTTGAAATGAATAAACTTCCCAGTCTGTCTACTAAATGGAGTCCCATTAATTGAACTAATCCAATTTTCACTGACCCAGTTAATAAAATGATTAATTTTTTCAGTATCTATACACTTTTTATGCCCTCTCCCCTTATGTACTAACTCCTCATATTCTATAGGAATATCTATAGCATTGTTACCAAAATACCAAAATTTCTCTGATATCAAAACCCTATTTGATTTCGTATCATGTAGTAAATTATTTTGATTAATAGAACCATCTTCATTACTATGATGAGATGATTCTTGAACCCAATTTCCATCTGCTCCGTGATGATAAATATTATCACCATAAGCAAAATTATGCCCTTTATAAAAAGTCGGAATTTTTTTCATAAACCTTATATCTTGCCAATATGAATCATAGTCCATTGTTTCATCGATTTGCATAAGCATAACTAACTTCCCTTTTACAGTTGTATTTGATCCACCAAATGCAGCTAGCCAGTCACCTATACTTGCATATCTTCTAATCATTGGTTTACAGGTAGCTAGGGTGCAATATCCAAAATAAGGGTTTGGAGCAAATCCAAAATCCCTTTTAATAACATATGAAAGCAATTCCATATAGCTACCTACATTCCTGCCTTGAGATGTTTCCTGGATTACTTCTCCATGCAGATCCATCCGAATTCTCCCAATCCATATCTTCTCCGTTAATTGCTCTAGTAATTTTTTCACCATTCCATCCCACTAAATTATGGCCATATTCTTTTAGCTCTTCTGGAATATCTTCGTTCTTTGTCCCTTGTAGAAATACACCAATAATCCTTTTCCCCATTTCAGCAGCTGTTTTAATTTCCCAGTTAACGTAATCACTATTGGCTGTATCCTTTCCTATTAACACTATTACTGTCCCTGCCCATTGTATCTGAGGCTTAATTAGTTCTTGCTTTATGTATTGTTCATTAGTTGCATTATTCTTTAATTTCGCTTCATATATTGAGCTATCTCTCATTTCAATTCCATGATTTCCAATTAATCTTTGTAAATCTTTTATTTTTTCAGCATCATTATGCTGATGTGAAACAAAAATATTTTTAATCTCATCCTTAGCCATAACAATTACTCCTTTCATCATAAATACAACAATTATCTGTTAAAAATGACACAATATTATAGTCATCTAATTACAATGATACATCAATCTACAAATTATTACAAGGATATTTATGGTACCAACTGATTTTAAAAACCATTTTTTCCTATACATACTAAAATAACTACCAACTACCATATTTTAGCTATTTCTCAATTAATACGTAAAAATCTCCTCTACTTACCTTACAGCTACCAAATACTCCTATCAGTGATTACAAAAAATATGTAATAATATCTTCTTGTCAACTGTCGATCATTTCCTTGTTACCTTACAAGTATAAAATATGGATTTTCGGGGTTTTGAACATATTCGATTCTCATTATCGTCTAATAAAACAGAGGATTATGACACCTCCTAAGTGACATAACCCTCTGTTTTATTATTAATTATATTAGTGCGTCTAAGCCTTGCAATGTTTTGGGCAAGACTATTCCCGTCTATCCGTGTACTGTGTTTTCCATTCAATCATTCAAGCCGTTCCTGTATCTCAAATCTTTAACTCCTGCCTATATTGCGTATATTCTAATTTGAATTATTACTTTTTATTCAGACCTTTAAAATCTCATTCTGTCATTCCAATGCGATCTTATCCCCCCCGTTCCCTGACCTTCTTCCTTGCATAGAAGAAGCTGCCCACCTGGCCAATCCCTGCCAGCGCACCAGTTAATAGGATAACAGGTAAACAGCATGAGGATCGTGGGGAACCAAGCGAAGAAGGTTGCCAGCCATACGATACGCATAAGGCAGGCTCCAACTAAGGTACAGATCATCGGCAAAGTATCAAACCTTTTCCATAACCTTTAATGTCCGAACTCTTCTATTTTCCATCCTGTCTGAGGAGATTCATAAACCATGAGACAATTCCAAAACTGCTCTCCGCTACTGATGACTCCTTCTTTCTTATATTGCATATCCACTGTTACAGCGAAGATTTTTGAATTATTCGAGTCGCTAAATAACTCTACTTTTAGTAGTTTTGCAGATTTCAGATTACTAAAATTTGATACTGCTCCTGGTTCAGCACCGGTTAATGGCAGGATTACTCCTTCATTAAATAATTCCTCGTTTAGCATATTTGAAGTCAAATTATCTATAAGACTATTTCTCGAGATATAGTGCTGTGCCGCATTTGTATCCTTATGATCTATGGACATGAAGTATTCTTCAATAATCTGCTCAGGCTCTAATGTGGATATCCTATCTTCGAATTCATCCCCCTGAACCATGTCAGCAAGCCATTCATTAACAGTCTGACCAGTCACTTTTTCAAAGCTATTTCCCTTAAGACTACAAGCATTAAAGGCACTGTGACGCCCTGCACTGATAAAGGCACCGATTATTGTATTCCCATTTTTAACAACGATTCCTCTGCCATTCTGTATCGGATAAAACTCCACAGGCATACTTTCATTAATCCGATATATATCAACAGTTATATCTGAGGTGTTTGAGTAGCCGCTCATATCCAGACCAATATCCTTAGAAAGCTCATTGTTATATGCGAAATAATATGCATTTGGATTAAATTCTGCTAAGGTCTTAATGTTATTGATTTTCTGCTTCATGGAATTAATCTTATAATTGAGTGTCCATCCATAAGCTTCAAACAGAGCTATAGCATCTACGTCATCGATATTTACGTCTATATTTCTATTCTCTAGAAATGAATCAATAAATCGAGCAAAATCAACCTCTATTTCATAGAGACCTTTATATTTCTCATAATATGCTTTATTATATAGCGTATCATAGTAAAGCTTGCAACTTGATTCACTAACACCATTAGATAATATAATCGCATATTGATTTGTATAATTATTATTCAAATCATCTTCTATCGAAACTCTATTACCGCCTCTTAGAATCGTATCAATGTATGCTACGATTTTATCATTGGTTGTCTCGAACTCATTTGCTGCATGGAAGCCCATCATTT
>JAEZJW010000221.1 GCA_023415595.1 Bacillota bacterium | reverse complement strand
TTTAAAAAATGGCATAAAAAACCGGGGTGGTGATGACATTACCCCGGTTTCAATGAGCCTAACCCAAAACCCGACATTATAAATGTGTTTTGAAACAGCTCTTTTACATCAGCTTAATTGTTATAGGGCTTAATGGTATGGATGGTACCATCTGCATCAATGGTAAGCTCCGTAAATTTCACACAGCGCTTATGGTTCACACCGTCTGATAAGGAGCAATCATGGTAGAACAGATACCATTTATCCTTGAACTGTAAGATGGAGTGGTGGGTTGTCCAACCGATGACCGGCTCCAGAATTCTCCCCTTATAGGTGAAGGGACCCTTCGGGCTGTCGCCGACAGCATAAACGATATAGTGCGTGGTTCCTGTGGAATAGGAAAGGTAGTATTTGCCATTAAACTTATGCATCCAGGGACCTTCAAAATACCTTCTGTCCTCATCACCGGCAAGAATCGGCTTGCCGTTCTCGTCCAAAATAACGATTTCCTGCGGAGTTTCCTTCAGGCTAAGCATATCATCGCTAAATTCGGCAACTCTGGGACCAACTGCAGGCTGATCCGGTGCAGGTTCTCCTCCATTCGGATTAAAGCTGCCTGACTGCCATTTCTCCAGCTGACCACCCCAGAGACCGCCAAAGTAAACATAGGCCCTATTATCGTCATCTACGAGAACAGCAGGATCAATACTGTAGCTGCCTTCCAGATAGTTCGGCTGAGGAGTAAAGGGACCTGTAGGATTCTTACTGGTGGCCACACCAATACGGAAAATACCATCCTTGTCTCTTGCGGGAAAGATCAGGTAATAGGTACCGTTCTTATAAGCAGCATCCGGTGCCCACATCTGCTTGCTGACCCAGGGAACATCTTTCATATGAAGAGCTTCGCCATGGTCTACGCAGGGGGAATCAATGTCATCCATTGATAAGATATGATAATCCTCCATTTGATACTGATCGCCGTTGTCATTGTCATCAACTTCGAGATCCAAATCATGGGAAGGATAAATATACAGCTTACCTTCAAATACATGGGCTGACGGGTCTGCAGTATAGATATGTGTAACCAAAGGCTCGTTAGGTTTTGTGATTTTTTCCATTTTGCTTCTCCTTCACTATAATGTAATAAAACCTAAATCCATTATATCAAAGGTGGCAAAACAATCAAGGAAAATCCGTTACAAAAATGCAATTATGTAATATTTAAACAATATATAATTACAACATATATAAATAAAATACATAATTAGGAAATTACTGTGACTTCACCTATACATCTGTATCCGGTAACCCCGTCATCGCATGGAAGATAGCTGCGGCCATGGCATATAATAATTCTCCTTCCTGTTCCGGCTATAGGGTTCATTTTATGTCATCAATATCCGAATAGCACTTTATATGGAATTGGATGATATCATAATCAGTCGTGTTTATGGCGATGATATTTTTACTATGAAATCAGAGAAAGAATTTCAGAAGGGATGGACAAAGGTTATATGAAGGTCAAAACGAAACTATTTGAATATGGACATAAGGAGATGGAGTACCTGAAACAGGCGGACTCAGAGATGGGAATTGCGATAGATCGGATCGGCAAGGTGGAACGCGTTATCATACCGGATTTATTTCCTGCCTTAATCTATGTCATAATCGGACAGCAAATATCACTTAAGGCAGCCCGCACAGTATGGGCCAGGCTTCAGGAGTATTTTGCAGAGGTAATCCCTGAGGTTTTGGCGGAAGCTTCCATAGAGGAGATACAGGCTTTGGGGATGCCTACCAAGAGGGCAGGTTATATCAAAAGTATCGCCCGGACGATTGCGAGCGGAGAATTCGATTTGGACAGGCTGTATCAGCTGCCTGATCAGGAGGTAATCAGAGAGCTCTCCAAGCTGAACGGGATCGGCGTTTGGACAGCGGAAATGCTGCTTCTGAATTCCATGGAGCGTCCTGACATAGTTAGCTTCGGGGATATCGCTATCCGAAGGGGAATGATGATGCTGTATGGTCTGGAGTCACTTAGCAGGGAGCAGTTTGAGGAATACCGAAGCCGATACTCCCCCTATGGTTCGGTCGCGTCCATCTACCTATGGAGAGTCTCTTATGGGGAATGACTGTCAAGTATGGGAATAATTCGCCACCGGTAGTGTGAATTATTACTCTTTTATCAAAATAGTGCAAATAATAAATGTCAAGAACTGCAATTGAGTTGTAAATATATAGAAATATGATATAATTTTTGTAAACAACATGTTAAGTATCTATCAGACAGAAGATGGTTTCATAACATGAATATTATCAGATATTAAAGAGCAATTTAGCAAAATATCATACAAGGGGGTCCGAAATGAGCGAAAAAGTTGTGAATTGCAGCAGTTGTACACAGGAGGAAAAACAAAAGTATGACGAGATTACTAACATCATCGACCTTTACAAGGACAAGGAAGGCAGCCTCATTCAAATTCTTCACCTTGCACAGGAAATCTACGGTTACTTACCCCTGGATATGCAGAAATTCATAGCGAGCTCGATGGATAAGCCCTTGTCAGAGGTTTCCGGTGTCATAACCTTTTATTCCTTCTTCTCAACGAAACCGAGGGGACAGCATACCATCCGTGTCTGCTTAGGTACTGCCTGCTATGTCAGGGGCGGTAAGAAGCTGGTGGAACGACTGCAGGAGCTGTTGGGAGTTCAGATCGGAGAGACCACAAAGGATGGGAAATTCACCTTTGAGATTGCCCGCTGTATCGGTGCCTGCGGTCTGGCTCCTGCCATTATGATTGATGATGCTGTCTATAAACAGGTGAATGTGAACAAATTGGAGTCCATTCTATCCAGATATTGAGAATGCAGGAGGTGGGTTTTAAGTGTTGGAAATGAAAATAAATCGGGAAGAAGATTTAGAAGTAATTAAACAGGATTATCTTAACAAACTTGCAAGCTATAAATACCAGATTCTGGTTTGCAGCGGTGCAGGCTGTGTCTCTTCCAACTGTGCGGAGGTTAAAAATGCATTTATAGAGGAGATAGAAATAAATCAGCTTCAGCAAGAGGCAATTGTATATGAGACCGGTTGTATGGGCACCTGTGCAGTCGGACCCGTAGCCTTAGTCCTCCCTGAGAACATCTTCTATACGGAATTGACACCGGAGAAAGTCCGTGAAATTGTTCAGAGTCATATTATGGATGATAAAATATTAACAGAGTATACCTTCTTTGATTATTCCTTACATAAGCATATACCGAAACTGGATGATATTGATTTCTTTAAGGAACAGGTGAAGATTGTCCTGCGTAACTGCGGCCGGATGGAGTATTCCAGTCTGGATGCCTATATCGCCAGGGACGGGTACCAGGGGGTTGCGAAGGTACTGAACGGAATGAGCCGGGCAGAGGTCGTAGAAGAAGTAAAGAGGTCGGGTCTTAAGGGACGTGGCGGTGCAGGCTTTCCCACGGGCATTAAATGGGAGTCCGGCTATAATGCGGTCAGTGAACAGAAATATATTCTCTGTAATGCGGATGAAGGGGATCCCGGTGCGTTCATGGACCGAAGCCTGATCGAGGGTGATCCCCATACTCTGATTGAAGGGATGATGATCGGAGGCTATGCAATAGGTGCCAGCATGGGCTATGTCTATGTCAGGGCAGAATATCCGATTGCTGTAGAACGGCTGACGAAGGCCATCGAGGATGCCCGAAGCCGTGGACTGCTAGGTGGGAAGGTATTAGGGACGGATTTTGAATTCGATCTGGAGATTCGGATCGGTGCCGGTGCCTTTGTCTGTGGTGAGGAGACTGCGCTGATGTCCTCCATCGAAGGACGCAGAGGTGAACCGAAGCAGAAGCCCCCACTACCCTTTCAGAAGGGTTTATTTGATAAACCTACGATCATCAATAACGTAGAAACCTTTGCTACCATTCCTTCCATTATCCTGAAGGGTGGTGAGTGGTATGCAGGCTTCGGGACAGAAAAGAGCAAGGGGACAAAGGTCTATGCCCTAGCAGGTGATATCGTAAATACCGGAATTATTGAGGTTCCGATCGGAAAATCGCTGGGTGATATCCTGTTTAATATCGGCGGAGGCATCAAGGATAAGAAGAAGTTCAAGGCCGCCCAGATTGGCGGACCCTCCGGAGGCTGCATCACCCAGGATAACCTGAATGTATCGACCGATTATGAGAATATTACGAAACTGGGTGCCATCATGGGCTCCGGCGGACTTATCGTAATGAATGAGGATACCTGTATGGTGGATAATGCCAGATACTTTATGGATTTCATCCAGGATGAATCCTGTGGTAAATGTACTGCCTGCCGTGTCGGTACGAAACGCATGCTGGAGATCTTGGAACGGATCACCCGCGGAGAAGGACAGGAGGGGGATATCGAGCTGTTAGAGGAGCTGGGTGAGACAATCAAGGATACCGCCATGTGCGGCCTCGGCCAATCTGCCCCGAATCCGGTTTTAAGCACGATCCGTTATTTCCGCCATGAATATGAAGAGCATATTAAGAATAAATACTGTCTGGCCGGAGTCTGCTCGGAGCTGTTCATCTCCCCCTGTGAGAATACCTGCCCTGCCGGTATCAATGTGCCCGGATATATGGCACTGGTGGCTGCGGGAAGATTCCAGGATGCCTATCAGCTGATCAGGCAGGAGAATCCGTTCCCTGCTGTCTGCGGAAGGATCTGCACCAGACCCTGTGAGATGAAGTGCCGCCGCGGTACTACGGATGAGGCAATTGCTATTGCGGATATCAAGAGATTTGTTGCGGACTATGCCTATAAGAATGAGAAGCCCTATGAGCAGGATGTCGTCTTCCCGAAGAACGGGAAGAGCGTAGCAGTAATCGGTGCCGGAGCCTCCGGACTGACCTGTGCCTATTATCTGGTCCGCATAGGGTATATCGTTGATGTGTATGAATCGGAACCGGTGGCAGGCGGTGTCCTGGCCTTCGGTATCCCGGAATACCGTTTACCGAAGAAGGTACTTGCCCATGAGATAGAACTGATTGCTCAGACAGGCGTAAATCTTATTTTAAATACAGAGATCAAGAAGGATACGGATTTCAAGAAACTGAAGATGAAATATGATGCGGTCTATGTCGCCACAGGAACCCAGTTCCCTCAGAAGGTCAACATCCCCGGGGAAGATCTTCCGGGAGTCCTTCACGGTATTAATTTTCTGAAGGATGTGAATCTTGGCCATAAGGTGAAGCTTGGAAAGACTGTCGCAGTCATCGGAGGCGGTAATACAGCTATCGATTCAGCCCGTACTGCCTTGAGACTCGGGGCGAAGAAGGTCATGATCCTATACCGCAGGACTTTAGATGCAATGCCTGCTTCCGAGTATGAAATTCATGAGGCAGAAGCAGAGGGCATTGAGATCCATGAGTTGGTAGCTCCGGTGAGATTCATAGAAGGGCAGGATGGATCGGTAGCACAGGTGGAATGTATCCGTATGCGGCTCGGTGAATTCGATAAGACCGGCAGAAGAAAAACCGTACCCTATGAGGGTACCAATTTCTATCTGAAGGTCGATTCCGTAATTCCTGCGGTCAGCCAATATACCGACCTTCCCTTTATCCGTAAGGAGGAAATCACCGTGACTCCCTGGGGAACCTTCGTCATTGATGAGGGTACTCAGATGACGACCATGGAGGGAGTCTTTGCCGGTGGAGATGTCACCAGGGGTCCGGATACAGTCATCCAGGCAATCGCAGATGGGAAGAGAGCCGCAGTTTCCATAGATAAATATCTCGGAGGGAAGGGGATCTTAAATAAGGGAAATCCGATTGAAACCCCCGATCACTTTGATGAGGATGAGATTGTCGCTCATGCACGATTCCCGATGGAGATTCTAAATCCCGAGAGACGGACCGGTTCCTTCGAGGAGGTAGTTCTTGGTTACCATAAGCTGAATGCCATGGCGGAAGCGATGCGGTGCCTGCACTGTGACAGGAGATAAAGCCGCATAATAATTGCGGCTTGGCAAAAAGTACTCACGTACTTAAAGCCGATAAAACATTTCGGCAAGCTAAATTAGCATTTAGCCGGCAAAAAGCACTCGCGTGCTTTTCGCATAGTTTATTTAGGAGGTATAGGATGATCAATTTAATGATAAATGGGAGAAGGGTGACAGCGGATGATGGGATGACGATTATGGAAGCTGCAAAGGCTAACCATATCAGTATCCCAAATCTCTGTTATCTGGAAGGAATTCATAAGCTGGGAGCCTGCAGAATCTGCGTTGTTGAGGTGAAGGGTGCAAAGACACTGCAAGCCTCTTGTATGACACAGGTCTACGAGGGAATGGAAATTCAAACGAACTCCGAACGGGTAAGGAAGGCCCGTAAGGTTCTCTATGAGCTGCTGCTTTCCGATCATACGAAGGATTGCTTAAGCTGTAAACGGAACTTAAGCTGTGAGTTGCAGGAGCTTGGGAGAACACTGGGCGTGGAGTATACACGGTTTGAGGGAGATCATGCGGAAAGGGGCATTGATGTAGCGGTCTCCATCGTAAGGGATATGTCAAAATGTGTTCTATGCAGACGGTGCGTAACTGTATGTAACCAGATCCAGGGGGTCGGAATACTAAACGCACAGAACCGTGGCTTTGCTACGGTCATCGGTCCGGCAATGGAGCTTCCGATCGGTACGGTGGACTGTGCCTTCTGCGGACAATGTACTGTGGTCTGCCCGGTCGGTGCCTTAAAGGAAACCGACGCTACCGAGCAGGTCTGGAGTGCGCTCCATGATAAGTCGAAGCGGGTTGTTGTTCAGGTAGCTCCGGCTGTCAGAGTGGCGCTGGGAGAAGAGTTCGGGTGTGAGGCGGGTACCTCAGTCACCGGTAAGCTGGCTGCCTCCCTGCATGCTTTAGGCTTTGATGATATTTTTGATACGAACTTCGCAGCGGATCTGACGATTATGGAAGAGGGGACTGAGCTATTGATCCGTCTTAAGAATGTACTGACCGGTCCGGGCGATACCTTGCCGATGATAACCAGCTGCAGCCCGGGCTGGATCAAATATGTGGAGCATAGGTACCCGATGAAGCTGGCGCATCTGTCCTCCTGCAAATCCCCCCATATGATGCTCGGTGCCCTGGTGAAAACCTATTATGCTGAGAAGCTTGGGGTTGCCCCGAAGGATATCTATGTGGTTTCCGTCATGCCCTGTACTGCAAAGAAGTTCGAGGTTGCCCGTAAGGAGATGAAACATGAGGGATACCCGAATGTGGATGCGGAGCTCACAACCAGGGAGCTGGCAGCGATGATTAAGGAGGCAGGGATTGATTTTATGACCTTGCCGGATGAGGAATTCGACCATCCTCTTGGAATGTCCACGGGAGCTGCCGATATCTTCGGTTTGACCGGAGGAGTTATGGAGGCAGCACTGCGGACGGTTTACGAACTGGTCACCGGTCGCGAGCTTCCCTTTGAAGGACTCCATGTCACACCGATTGTCGGGTTGGATCAGATCAAGACGGCCGAGATTCTGATAGAAAACCCGGTGGAAGCATACAGCTTTCTGGATGGTATCACCCTGAAGGTTGCCGTTACCAGCGGACTGAAAGGAGCCAGGATTCTTCTGGAGCAGATCGTAAAGGGAGAATCGCCGTATCATTTCATTGAGGTGATGGGTTGCCCCGGTGGCTGTATCACAGGCGGAGGACAGCCGAGATCCGCTGATCCGGAGGTAAGGCTGAAACGCCTGAAGGGCTTATATCAGGAGGATGAAGAGAAGGAACTGCGCAAATCCCATGAGAATCCCTATATTGCAGCCATCTATAAGGAATTCCTGGATTATCCGAGTAGCCATAAGTCCCATGAGCTGCTCCATACTCATTATGTTCCCAGAGGCGGGTTTAATGAATTAAGTGATGAGCGATTTACATTAATTACGGGTAGAGCAAAGAAGCCGGGAGGAGAAAGACCTCTTAAGGAAACTGCTCATCAGACAGACAGCCGAAGACATATCAGGGAGCAGGAGGATATGCGGGTTCTTGCTCTGGAAGCAGAGAATGCCAGACTTAAGAATGAGCTGGAGGACGCCAGAGACACTGTTGAGATCTATAAGCAGGTGGTAGCAGAGAATGTCAGTAAGAGAGATCTGAGCCGTTACAGAATCAAATAGATAAGAGAAAGCATCATTTATTCACGCCGGATTACAGTTCTTAAAGAAGTGTAATCCGGCGCTGCTTTTGTACATATACGACATAACATCCAACATGGCTTTTATTCTTAAACAATATCTACAAGTTTATGGATGAATTTAGTGAAAAATAAGTAGAAAAGTACTATTTAAAAATAAAGCCATATGTGATATTATGATAATAATTACTGTTATTAATATAAATGAGTTATTACGCAGTGAAGTAAGAATAAATACTACGGATTATTATTATATTATACTATTTAAGGAGGGCTCAAGATGAAGGTAATCGTGATCGGATGTACTCATGCCGGTACATCCGCAGTAAAAACAATATTAAGGGAGAATCCAGGAACAGAAGTAACTGTTTTCGAGCGGAATGATAATATATCCTTCCTGTCCTGCGGAATTGCATTATATGTGGGAGGCGTGGTAAAGGATGCGGCCGGCTTGTTCTATTCCAATCCGGAAGAGCTGTCCGAGCTGGGGGCTAAGGTCAAGATACGGCATAATGTTAAGAAGATTGATACCGATGCGAAGAAGGTAGTAGCGGAGGATCTGAATACAGGCAGGGAGTTTGAGGAGGAGTATGATAAGCTGGTAATCACCACAGGTTCCTGGCCGGTGATACCTCCGATCCCTGGGATTGATAGCAAGAACATTCTTCTGTGCAAGAATTATGAGCAGGCAAATGTCATCATAAGTAAAGCAAACGAAGTGAATAAGGTAATTATCGTAGGTGGCGGTTATATCGGTATTGAGCTGGTAGAAGCCTTTCAGAAATCAGGGAAGGAGGTTACCCTGATTGATGGCTTGGACCGGATCTTGAATAAATACCTGGATAAGGAATTCACGGATATTCTGGAACAGGATCTTCGGGACAGGGGAGTTAAGCTGGCGCTAAATCAGCCGGTGAAAAGCTTCACGGCTGGTCCTGACGGAGCAGTAACCGGAGTCATAACCTCTGAGGGGGAATATGAAGCCGATATGATTATCCTGTGCGTCGGTTTCCGTCCGAATAATGACCTCTTAAAGGGACAGGTGGATATGCTGCCGAACGGTGCAATCCTTGTGGACGATTATATGAGAACCAGTAATCCCGATATCTATGCTGCCGGTGACAGCTGTGCCGTACATTATAATCCGAACGGAAGCAATGCTTATATCCCGTTAGCGACCAATGCGGTCCGCATGGGCTCCCTGGTTGGAAAGAATATTAAGGAACCAAAAGTAAAGTACCGCGGAACCCAGTCCACCTCAGGTCTGCACCTGTTCGGCTATAACATAGGTTCAACCGGAGTAACGGTCAGCAGCGCCTCACTGATGGGTCTGGATGTACGTTCTGTAATCGTTAAGGATAATTACAGACCGGAATTCATGCCGACTACGGAGGAGGTTCTGATGCAGCTGGTCTATGAGGTTGGGACAAACAGAATCGTCGGAGGACAGGTTATGTCTAAATACGATATTACCCAGTCTGCGAACACCTTATCCTTAGCCATCCAAAACAAAATGACGATCGAGGATCTGGCCTACGTGGACTTCTTCTTCCAGCCGCATTTTGACCGGCCTTGGAATTATCTGAATATCCTGGCTCATGCCGCACTGGAACAGGAGAAGAGATGAAGACTTTCCAAGCCTCGGAAAGAGGTACTTACATGGACTGCAGAACCGGATGTGCCGCCTGCTGCATCGCTCCATCGATCTCATCCCCGATTCCCGGGATGCCGGATGGCAAACCGGCAGGAGTAAGATGCATACAGCTGACTGAGGATAATCTATGCAAACTGTTTGGCAGCCCGGCTAGGCCAAGAGTGTGTGAAAGCTTAAAACCCTCCCGTGAGATGTGCGGGTATACCTCGGTGGATGCCTTCCGATATCTGGAGGAGCTTGAGAAGGAAACAGCGATATAAGAATCAGAGAAGGATCATTCAATCAATACTTATTTCAAAAGTAACCGGATCATATCAGTATGATACTGCCGGTTACTTTTTTGTGTTTTCGGAAACAATGACAGCGTCCTTTTCTTATTATTAGAATCAGCTATTTTTCGGTAAAAAGCTAGTATGGAATCGCTCTTGAAGTTATCCAAACAAAATGGTAATATTTACCTGTCACATATCACTGTTTTGGTGCATGCTATGAAGTATGGAACCCCTAATATAATCTATAATAAATATCCTCCCTCTGATCCCTGCAGCTGTGAAATCTGCAGAACCTACTGTATCCGTCCGGGGTGGTGGACCGTAGAGGAAGCTGCCAGAGCCTATTATGCCGGTCTGGGAAGCCGCATGATGCTAGAGCTGGCACCCGACCTGTCCTATGGTGTATTATCACCGGCATTTAGGGGATGTGAGGGAAGCATTGCCTCAAAGGAATATGCCTCTTATGGATGTAATTTCCTGAAGGAGGGCCTCTGTGAACTGCATGCTACAGAGTATCTTCCGTTGGAATGCCGTTTTTGTCATCACGACAGGAGGGGCATGGGCGAACAATGCCATGCTGATATCGGATGTGAATGGAACTGTGATCGGGGGAAGAATCTCATTAACAGGTGGGTGAATTCGATTTTGAAGGAAATCCATACCCAAGGATCAAAACCTGGAAAATCAATATGAGGTTCTAAAACGATACCTAAGTTATGACTTCTATCGGGTAGGAAGCTGTCATTCCTGGTGACTTAGTCACATAGAAATTTGACACTTATATTATAATAACGTAATATATGAATATACTATGATAAATAAATGTATACTAATCAATCGTGTGAGGGAGGTTGCAGAATGGTGACACCGATAAAGCAATATGAGAGGAATGCTGAGCTTCTGAAGGTTCTGGCACATCCGGTCAGACTATGCATCGTGAAAGGTCTGATTGAAAACGGTGAGTGCAATGTTACTTATATGCAGAACTGCCTGAATTCTCCCCAATCCACCATATCGCAGCATATACAGAAGCTAAAGGCAGCAGGGGTAATCGAAGGCAGAAGGGAAGGCTTGGAAATTTATTATAAGATCTGCAGTGATAAGGCTGCAAAAATAATTGAAATTCTCTTTGGGAAAGACCGTGAAGATAATCAGCAGAAAATAAGTGGAGGTAGAATATGAGTAAAAAGGTTTTAATCATAGGCGGAGTGGCCGGCGGTGCATCCGCAGCAGCAAGACTCAGAAGATTGGATGAGAAGGCAGAGATCATCATGTTCGAACGGGATGAGTATATCTCCTTCGCGAACTGCGGATTGCCATATTATATCGGTGAAACCATAAAGGACAGGAATAAGCTCCTGGTCCAGACACCGGAGGCGATGAAGGCAAGATTTAATATTGATGTCAGAACCAACAGTGAGGTCGTTAAGGTAGATACCGGGAATAAGAAGGTTACTGTTAACAGCAAGCAAAAGGGCATTTACGAAGAAAGCTATGATGCTCTGATTCTTTCTCCCGGAGCGAAGGCACTTAAGCCGGGCATTCCCGGTATCAACAGTGAGCGGATCTTCACCTTAAGAAATATCCCCGATACGGATTCCGTCAAGGCCTATGTCGATAAAAAAGGTGTGGACAGCGCCATCGTGATCGGAGGGGGTTATGTCGGAGTAGAAATGGCGGAGAATCTTAAGGAGAGAGGTCTTGAGGTTACTCTGGTGGAGGCTGCGCCCCATATCCTGGCCCCCTTTGATTCCGATATGGTAGTTCTGGCAGAGAAGGAACTGGTACAGAGCGGCATTCCATTGATCCTTAATGACGGAGTCAAGGCCTTCGAGGAAATTGGCAATAAGATAGAAATCACCTTAAACAGCGAAACAAAACTGTTGGCAGACATGGTCATCCTGGCAATCGGAGTAGCCCCGGATACCACCTTCTTAAAGGATAGCGGAATCGAATTTGGGCCGAGAGGACATATCCTGGTCAATGAAAGGATGGAGACGAGTGCTCCCGGTGTCTATGCTGTCGGGGATGCAATTGAAGTTGTTGATTTTGTAACAAAAGCAAAGACCGCCATTCCCCTCGCCGGACCTGCAAATAAACAGGGCAGGATCGCAGCGGATAATGTAGCTGGTATTAAATCTACTTTCAAAGGTACACAGGGAACCTCGATTATTAAGATTTTCGGTTTAACAGCAGCGGGTACCGGTGCCAACGAAAGAACCCTTCAAAGATTGAACCTTCCCTATAAAACAGTTATCATCCACCCGGTATCCCATGCCTCCTATTATCCGGGAGCAGTTCCGATGACCTTAAAGCTGATCTTCAATGAAGAGGGCAAGGTACTTGGAGCTCAGGGCATCGGTTATGACGGAGTGGATAAGAGAATAGATGTGATTGCAACAGTGATCAGACTGGGAGGTACGGTTGAGGATCTGTCCGAGCTGGAATTATCCTATGCACCTCCGTTCTCCTCCGCAAAGGATCCGGTAAATATGGCCGGCTTTGTAGCCCAGAATGTCCTGACAGGAAAGTCCAAAGTCATGACCTGGGAGGAGGTAGCTAAGCTTGAACAGGAGGATTATATTCTTGTCGATGTCCGCACGGAGGAGGAATTTGAGAACGGTCATGTAGAAGGTGCGTTGAACCTTCCGGTGGATTCCTTAAGAGAGAGATTATCTGAGCTTGATCCCGGGAAGAAGATTGTGGAGTATTGCCAGGTTGGCTTAAGAGGCCATGTGGCAGAAAGTATCCTTAACCAGTACGGCTATGAGGTCATTAATGTGACCGGAGGATATAAATCCTACACAGCTTTGCAGTTTGATCCTAAACAGGGAAGTAAGAACAGTTCAAGCTCCAACCAGAATAATAGAAACATTGGCGAAGGAAAACATGTTGTGATTGATGCCGATACTCAGGTGGTTAAGGAAGAAAGTAAAAGTGCCGACAGCTTCGACATGACGCTGGATGCCTGCGGGCTCTGCTGTCCGGGACCACTGATGCAGGTGAAGGCTTCGATGAATGAGCTGGAGGAGGGTCAGATCCTTAAGGTGACTGCCTCGGATCCGGGCTTCTATGAGGAAATCAAGGCCTCGTGTAAAATAACAAATCATGAATTAGTGAATCTTCAGAAATCAGGCGGCAATATCATTGCCTTCATAAAAAAAAAATACCCTGAAACAGTCAGTAAATAGCACACAATTCACCCTAGAGACGAAGGAAAACAAGACTCTTGTGGTATTCAGCGGTGACCTGGACCGTGCCATTGCCTCCTTCATCATCGCCAATGGGGCAGCCTCCATGGGCAGGAAGGTTACGATGTTCTTCACCTTCTGGGGCCTCAATATCCTCAGGAAACCGGAAAAGGTTAAGGTGAATAAGAGTGTTATGGATCGGATGTTTGGTATGATGATGCCCAGGGGCAGCAGAAAGCTGAAGCTATCCAACATGAATATGCTGGGAATGGGAGGTAAGATGATCCGTAAAGTAATGAAGGATAAGAATGTCTCCTCCCTGGAGGAATTGATTCAGTCCGCAATCGAAAGCGGTATCGAAATTGTAGCCTGCCAGATGTCCATGGACGTCATGGGTATCAGGAAGGAGGAGCTGATCGACGGAGTGAAGATCGGAGGAGTCGGATATTATCTGGGAGAGGCAGAGGATTCCAATGTGAACCTGTTCATATAGGCGATAAAAGTAATGCCTTATTCATCCAACATCGAACTTAACTGATAGTAAGCATTTTTTGGAATGTGTTAGTCACTTAAACCTAATAAATTGGAAAACGGACCGGCAGGGTAAGGGGGGAACTCTTACAGTACCAGGTCCGTTTTTAATGAATACAAGTCCGGTTTTTCTTATCATAAACTTGTTATCATTAAAATAATCTAGTATACTATAGGATAACAGGACAGGAATATATTCACTGAATCAGGAGGCAGCGGATGGAGCTTCGGAATAAAATGAAATCATTATACCTATGGATCGCAATAACCCTTACCCTCTCCATTATTGTCCCCGGGAGGGTCTCCGGTGAAGTAAAACCGATCACGGAAGCCCAGGAGAAGCTAAAGGGGATCTCTGAGGAAGAAGAGAAAACCCTGGAGGAGCTATTCAGACTGTCCCAGGAAATTGAGGATATGGAACGGGAGGTCACCAGGCTTAACGGAGAGATTACCGTTTTGGAGGATCGAATCACTGAGCTTGGCGGATCGATTGAGAAGGAACAGAAGGAATATGACAAGCAGCTGTATGTGTTAGAACAGGTATTGGTCAGCTATCAGAGGGGCGGTCCCGCTTCTTATCTGGAGCTTATGCTTCAGTCAGAGAATTTATCCGCATTTCTGGATAATATCAACCTGATTAAGGATATCTCCAAAAATGTGAGTGAACTGCTGGATACAATCGAGGCCACCAAACAACGATTAGCTGAGCAGAAGGAAGGTCTGGAAGCAGAGAACCTTCTTCTGGAAGAGAAGAAGGAGGAGCTGAAGGAACCGATCCGAGAAAAGAACCGCCTCGTCGCAGAGCAGGAGGCATATCTCGAGACTTTGAAGGAAGAGAAGAAAAAGTATGAGGAACACCTGGCTAATCTGACCCTGATGTGGTCGGACTTGAAGGAGGTCTTTGCCTCCGTCGTTGGTGAATTCTCACGGATCATCGGTGAAGGGTATTTTACCACAGAGGATTTGAATTTAAGCTTTAACCTGTTCTCGGTAAAGGGCTCCCTAACTGACGATACCTTGAACGCAGTCCTGCAGGAGCATTCCACTCTGCCGGAGATTGTGTTCAGCTTCCAACCGGACAATATCAAGTTGGAGATACCTGACAAGAACCTGATCCTGAACGGAAGGTTTGAGGTCTCGGGGAAAAGCGCACTTCTTTTTGTGGTGGAGAGCGGAAGCTTCTATGGAATGCCGCTCGAACAGGCTTCCATTGAGGAGCTGTTCAAGGAAGGCCCCCTGCTGATTGATTTTGAAGCAGTGGCGGGAGAGCTGGTAATGCTTGAGATTAATCTGGATTCTGTAGAGGCGAAGGATGGATTTCTCGAATTCAGGATAAGAGCAGGATTTTCTTTTTAATAAGACAGAGTTCAACTGTAGATTGGATAATATTATGATAGATGCTACGGATGTATCATTAAGATATCAGGATAAAACGCTGGCCTTATCAGAGGTGAATCTGGAAATAAAGGAAGGGGAGCTGGTCTATATCACCGGTCCCAGCGGTTCCGGTAAGACGAGCCTTTTAAAGCTGTTCCTGGGAATGGAGTATCCGACCTCAGGAACCCTGACAGTCCTGGGACAACAGATGAAGAGGAAGGAGAGCAGGAAGATCCGTAAGCTCAGGAGAAGGATCGGTCCTGTATTCCAGGAATTTAAGCTGATTGAGGGAAGGACCGCACTGGAAAATGTCATGACCGGAATGCGTTTCCTTGGGATCCTGCCACGAAGAATGAGGCTGGAAGCCTCTGCTGCCTTAGACAGGGTAGGGCTGGGACATAAGAAATTGTCCCCGGTCGAGAATCTCTCCTGGGGGGAAGCCCAGAGGGTAGCGATAGCCAGAGCGGTTGCCAGAAAGCCCAAGCTGATCCTGGCGGATGAACCCACGGGTAACCTGGATCATGAGAATGCCCTACATATTCTGGAGTTATTACGTTCCTTCAAGGATACCGATACCACAGTGATCATTACGACCCATGCCACACATCTGATTGAAGAAGAGCTGGATGCTACCTTTATTCATGTGGAAAGCGGGAAGATCACCGTAGAACGGAGGGACTGACCAATGAGAAGTTTTCTGTATAATATAGGATATTTTATCAGAGAGTCCGGGAAAGTAATCCGATTGAACCTGATTTCCAACCTGGTCTCCATCCTGGGGACGGGCCTCATCTTGTTCCTGCTGGGAATGGTGCTTACCGGAGGGGCCGTCGGAAACAGGCTTGTAACCATGCTTTCGGGAGAAGCCCAGATCAATGCCTACTTTTCCTCTGATCTGACCGCAGAGGGAGTGAAGGAACTGGAGGAGGATATCTTAAGCCTGGAAGGAGTTCGTGGGGTCCGACTTGTGGAACAGTCTGAGGCACAGGAGAAGATGAAGGAGGTTCTGGGGGAGGAAGCGAAGATCCTGGAGCTTTTTGATCATAATCCCTTTGAAGCCTTCCTCGAGGTCGGGATCGAGATTGAAGAGGCGGATACGGTTTCGGACCGGATCTCTGCAATACAGGGAATTGAGTATGTCAGGAATAACAGAGAGGTTCTGGTGCAGATTAAGGGAATAGCGAATGCTTTAACTCTGTTGGGGTATCTGGTCATGGCGGCCGTAGGAATCACTACAGTAATTATACTATCCCATATGATCCGGCAGGGGATCTATAATAATAAGGAGCAGATCAATACCCTGCGCCTGTTGGGTGCTCCGAATGCCTTTATCGGCCTTCCCTACGTATGCGTCGGTTTGTTCATGACCCTCGCCGGTGGAATTATTTCCGCGATTTTGATTCTCCTGTTGATCAACGGCGCTTACGGGCAGATCAATGGGATCCTGCCCTTTCTGCCACTGCCGCCGAAACAGGAGCTCATCGGCCGGATGGTGATTCTGCTCCCCGGCATCAGTCTGCTGCTGGGTTTCCTGGGGAGTCTGATCGGTTTGTCCTCCATACGGGAAAGCGAAGGCTGAAAACTATAAATACGAAGTTATTGATATACTAATACAAGAATGTAAAACGGAGGCAGAAATAATGTACAGCTTTGTAAATGATTACAGTGAGGGAGCACATCCCAGGATCTTAGAAGCAATGCAAAGAAATAATCTGGAACAGAACCGCGGCTACGGTATGGATCTTCATAGTGATGCGGCTAAGGACCATATTAAGGCCCTAATTCGTAAGGAGAATGCGGAGGTTCATCTGATTCCCGGGGGAACGCAGACGAATCTGCTGGTGATCTCCTCCTTCCTGCGGCCCCATGAATGTGTGATCGCAGCAGACACCGGCCATATCAATGTGCATGAGACCGGTGCCATCGAAGCAACCGGACATAAGGTGGTCACTATGCCAAATAAGGAGGGAAAGCTTACTCCCGAGGCGATTGAAAGGGTGCTGAACAATCATTCCGATGAACATATGGTGAAGCCAAAGATGGTCTATCTGTCCAATGCAACCGAATTAGGAACGATCTATACGAAGCAGGAGCTTACGAGCATCCATCAACTCTGCAGGGAGAAGCAGCTGTATCTCTTCCTGGATGGTGCCAGAATCGGAACAGCCATGACCTGTAAGGCGAATGATCTGACCCTTCCGGAGATTGCGGACCTGGTAGATATCTTCTATATCGGAGGAACGAAAAACGGAGCACTCTTAGGCGAAGCTCTGATCATCCTGCGGGAGGAGCTGAAGGAGGAATTCCGTTTTATGATCAAACAGAAGGGAGCCTTGTTGGCAAAGGGCTTCCTGATCGGGATTCAGTTCGAGGAGCTGTTCCGGGATGAGCTATATTTTAATCTGGCAGAGCACGCAAACCGGATGGCGGAGAGAATCGCCTCAGTACTCATGGAATGTAAGTTTTCCTTTCAGGCACCTCCGGTTACTAACCAGCTGTTCCCGACACTTCCGGATACTGTGATTAAGGAGCTGACTAAGGAATTCGGCTTCCTCATCATGGAGAGACAGGATGAGGCACACAGCATCATTCGATTAGTTACCTCCTGGGCGACTACGGAGGAAAGTGTGGAGAAGCTTTGCGAATTCTTCAGGAATATATCATAAGAGTTAACCTAAGTAACCGGATAGCGCGGTGCTATTTTAGTTATTCTGTAATCGATCAACATACTCGACTGAGGAAGAGGGAAGAGGACAAGAATATGCTCACAAGAGAAAACAGTAAGAACGGAGATAAACTATCGATCTTAGGCTTCGGCTGTATGAGATTTCCGATGAAGGGAAGCAGCATAGATGAACCCAGATCCATTGCATTGATCCGGGATTCGATAGAAAAGGGAATGAATTATTTTGATACTGCTTATTTTTATCACGGAGGTAAGAGTGAACCTCTGCTGGGGAAGGCACTTTCCGGAGGCTACCGGGAAAGGGTTAAGATCGCTACAAAGCTTCCGCCCTTTATGGTAAGTAAGCTGGAGGGTGCGAAGAAAATCTTCTTCAATCAATTAACAAAGTTGGATACCGATTATATTGATTATTATCTGCTTCATATGCTGACGGATAAAGCTACCTTTGACCGTATGGTTGCCATCGGTGTCATGGAGTGGCTGGAGCAGCTGAAGGCAGAGGGAACGATCCGGAATATCGGCTTCTCCTTCCATGGCTCTAAGTCGGACTTCGAGCAGATCGTAACAGCTTATCCCTGGGATTTCTGTCAGATACAATATAATTATATGGATGAGAATAATCAGGCGACCAAATCAGGTCTGCAACTGGCGTACTCCCTGGGAATCCCTGTGATTGTCATGGAGCCGCTCCGTGGAGGCAGACTGGTAAATAACCTACCGAAGGAGGTTCATGAGACCTTCCAAAGCTATGACGCGGACAGAACTCCTGTAGAATGGGCGCTGCGTTGGATCTGGAACCATCCCGAGGTGACGGTGATCCTATCGGGCATGAGTGATGAAGCACAGCTGGAGGAGAATGTAAGGGTGGCCTCCGATGCTCAGGCCGGAGCCTTATCTGAAGAGGAGCTGGAGATCTTTGAACGGGTAAAGAAGATCATGCATGAGAAGACGAAGGTTCCCTGTACCGCCTGCGGTTACTGCATGCCCTGCCCCTTTGGTGTTAATATCCCGGGCTGCTTTGCAGCTTATAATAATAAATACCTGTTAGGGGGGAAGGACAGCCGGTTAAAATACATGCAGACCCTGGGTGTTCTCTCAAAACAGCCTGCCTATGCCTCCAGGTGTACAGAATGCGGTAAATGTGAAAAGCACTGCCCTCAGCATATCGAGATCAGGAAGCAGTTAAAACAGGTGAAGAAAGAGATGGAGGGTGTGTTCTTCCGGCCTGTAGTTAAGATAGCCCGTAAAATGGCCAGGGTGAAGTAATCGTGTGAGAGCATTTTGAAAGTATGCTTACGGACAAACTTGTTTGTACACCTTGCCTATTTTTGTTAGCGAAAATCAGAAAAGGGACCTGCTAAACCTAACATCGGATGAATATCCTCCGGAAGAAGGCTGGGCAGGTCCCTTATCTTAGGTGCGCCCGGCGGGCGCACGTTTCACTGAGATGAATAAATGTATAGCAGATAGATCCGATTTATGAGATTTCTTTTTCCAGGATTCTTCTGGCCACATATTTATGGAAGAACCATTCACCTACCCCGATAACGACAGCTGCGACCAGTGCATCCCAGCCGGAGATAAGATCAGCATCAATCAGGATATTATACAGGTAAATGGCCAGGAAGGCGATTCCTACATCGGCAATTGTAGCAACGGTATTATTTGCCACAGACAGAATCAGCAGATCTCCGAGGACATAGGCAATGATTGTGACGGAAGCTGACAGAGTAAGAATATTACCGAAGGAAAGGTCAGTCATTATACCGAGCACAATGCTGAGAACCACAGCGATCATAACGAATTTAATCAGTATAACAGTTATATGTTTCATATCTAAAACATCTCCTTATTATATTAACATCTATAAGATTATTGCGACACATCATTTAGCACCGCAAATTCTTATCCTGTTATTATTGTTCCTAAGTATGGTTTTTGTATTCTGGAATGCAGAGGTTCTGATTCATACAGTTCTGCCAGAGACTAATAATACAAAATTCTGAATTAAGTTCCTTTCTTTGATAATTTTCCTGATTTTATGTGTTTCGTTAAGTGGTGGTTAAGTCCTGCAAGATATAATTAGTATTTGGAGGAATAAATAATTCACGCACATAAGAAGGGAGAATAAACATATGATTTGGAAGGCAACAATGAAACGGGCAGCAGTGATATTAACCGCGATCGCTTTACTGCTGATTGGCTATATCATAGCAGATGACCATAATGCGCAGGCTGCTGTCAGTGCCAAAAAACTTGCAGCGACCTACCTGAATGCGACCGAAAAGTACTTAAATCTTGGGGGCAAGGACACAGCAAGCTTTGATTTCAATATAAACAAGGTGGCCCAGCAGAAGGGGGCCAAATACATTTGGTACATCAGGGCGGATAAGGGAAATCCTAATGCGGTTACGATTAACAGCAAAACCGGTATCGTTACTGCCAGGGAGGCTGGAACTGCCTACATCCGCTGTAAGATAACGCTGGCAGGAGGGACAGTTCTTCGTCCGGAAGCTAAGGTAATCATACGGAATAATATAACTAGGATTGATATCAGCAATCTGCCGGAGAATAATACCATTACAGCCGGAGAGGCGATAGATTTTAATGAGCTTATTCTGGATACGGCAGGAGGGAAGGAGAAGAAGACCGAAGGAATCGTCCGTTGGGAAATTAATCAGGACACTGCGGACACCGGCAAAATCAGTGAGAGCGGAGTTCTTACCCCTGCTAAGGCAGGAACCTTCAGGGTCCGTGCTGTCTGCTTCCAGAGCAAGGATAAGTATAACCTCTGGCTGAAGGATAAGAAGGCAAACAATAAGTCCATCACCGCTGCCAGCAACTGGTACAAGATTACGGTGGTGAGTCCGGTTACGGATGCTACGGCTGCAACACAGGAGGAACTAAATCTCGCATTGGCATCGAAAGCGATCACAAAGATAACGATTACGACACAGGCTGAGATCTCCTTAACGATTGCTGCAGGCGATTATGCCGATAAGGACCTGGTAGTGGATGCACCGAAAGCTGAGATCGCAAACTATGCAGTATTTAAGAGCATCTCGATTAAAGCAATTAAAGAAAATACCTGGAACGAAAATGCCAAGGGCAATTCCTTTAATGTAACCTCCATCAAAGTAAGAATTATTGTGAACGGAAATGCAGAGGTTAAGGAAATCGTATTTGACAGACAGGACTCAGTCATCCAGGTAGAGGTGGCTGGAAAGGTACATAGCATTACTATACTTCAGCCCGCTGTCATTAACCTGACGGGGGATGCTGAGGAAGTTCCCGTAACCATAGAGGAGAGCGGAGAAGGCAGTAAGATTACAACTTCGATCCCTTTGAAGATAGAGGCTAAGGAAAGCACCGAGGTAATCATCAATCCCGGAGCAGAAGGAACCATCATTAACAAGAATAATAAGGATACTGCGGTTAAGGTAGAGAATAACAGCAGAGAAGCAGTGTCGATTACGACTAATAATACCGATAAGGAAACCATTGATGCCGGACAAACCGGGACAAGCGGTACAATTAAGCCACCCGCACCGGTTATCCTACCCCCGTCAGGACCAAGTGGACCGTACCTGACCGGAATATCAATTAAGACTCCGGCAACCAAGACCACTTACATGGTCGGTGAGACACTGGACTTAAGCGGTCTGCAGCTCGAGAGCATCTATAGTGATTCGAGCAGAAATAATATCGATCTCAGTAAAGTTACAATTAGCGGCTTTGACAGCTCCCATGCTGCAGTCAGCCAGACTATAACCTTATCCTTTGGCGGTAAGTCAGTCACCTTTGCGGTTGTAATAAATGCATATCCCATCAGTATCACAGATCCAACGGTAATCTCCATCAAAGAATACGATGGTACATCTGCAGCAGAGGTGGACGCTGTTGGTACTATTAGCGGGGTGTCGGCTGGGGATGACGTCACTGTAACCGCAGTGGCTAATTATAATAATGCTTTAGTAGGGACAGGTAAGATCATAACAGTAGTATATACGCTGTCAGGAGCAGATGCTGCGAAATATATACCCCTTCCGAATTACACTATGAATACCGGTGAGATTCTGCCAAAAGAACTGGGCATATCCGGTCCTTCCTTAACGCTGAACAAGGTATATGATGGTACGGATTACTGTGCTGTAACAGCAGGAACCTTATCAGGCGTAGCAGCAGGAGATACGGTAACAGTAACAGCACAGGCAGTCTATGAGGATGCAGCTGTTGGTACGGGTAAAGAAATTACTGTTTCCTATACGATCAGCGGGGCGGATGCTGCACAATACCTGTCACCGGAGGATAATTATATAGGGAATGGGTCGATTACAAAAAGGCCTTTATCTGTATCTAATCTGGCTTTAGCATTTGATAAGGATTATGACGGAACCGACGAAGCTCAGGTGGATGATTATGATGTTACAGGAATCATAAACGGAGACGATATCGAAGTGATATGGGCTGCATTCTACGATTCTGCTGTGGCTGGTAACGGAAAGACGATTACCGTATCCTATTCTCTCTTGGGAGCTGATGCAATAAACTATGTAGCACCGGCTAATAATACAGTGAATAACCGCAGTATCTATCCTTTACAGCTGACGGCTTCTGCTCCTACTTTAACTACAAGTAAAACCTACGATGGTACCACCTCGGCAGCAGTAATACCGGGAACCTTGTCCGGTGCACTGATCGGAGATTTCGTTCAGATCGTAGCGAATGCAAACTATGAGGATAAGTATGCCGATAGTGGCAAGACAATTACGGTAGAATATGCTTTGATCGGGGCTGACAAAAGCAATTATTACACTCCGGATGACTATACCGTAACGAACGGAACCATAAACCCGCTTCAGCTGACCGCTGCGCCGGATTTTGATACTACTAAGGCATATGACGGCAATAATATTGCAGCAGAAGGCCTTATCGTTGCACCTGATAATGCGATTGCAGGAGACGATATAACCCTGACAGCAGACTGCTATTATGAGGATGAATATGTAGAAATTAATAAGACAATTTCAGTTAACTATATGCTGGATGGCTCGGATGCAGATAACTATCTGGTACCTGATGATTATGAAGTAATCGGAGCTATTGAGAGGAAACTGCTTACGATCTCCAGCCCGTTGGTCACATTATCGAAGGTATACGATAGTAACATACTTGCACCGGTTATAGCAGGAACCTTGACCGGGAAAGTTACTGGGGAGGATGTTACGGTATCAGCAGTAGCGAATTATGAAACTGAGGATGTCGGAAACAATAAGCAGATTACAGTAGTCTATCTGCTCTCCGGGGAAGATATGGCGAACTATGATGCGCCGGTGGAGGATATCATAAATACAGGCAGTATCGTACCGAAGAACCTGCATGCTTCCGAACCGACAGTTACTACAACCAAAACCTATAACGGAACCACAGCTGCAGCTGTTACACCGGGAGAACTGACAGATGTATTAAGCGGAGATTCGGTTACCCTCTCTGCAATCGCCAGCTATGATAACAGGAATATCGGAACAGGGAAGGAAATAACTGTGGTATATACCTTGTCCGGACCGGATGCCGGTAACTATTTTGCTCCTTTTGATTACATAACGACAGGAAGTATAACGGCATTGAAGCTGACAGGTACACCTGTATTTTCTCCTGTTAAAGAATATGACGGTAATACAAGAGCAGGCGAACTTAATATTTCTGTGACTCCGGGTAATAAGATAACAGGAGATACCATTAATTTGGTAGCTAACTGTACTTATGAGGATAAAAATGTAGGTGAGAATAAAAAAATATCAGTTATTTATACTCTTACAGGGACGGATGCCGGTAATTATGTTGCACCGGATGATTATGCAATCACTACTGGTACGATAGAGAAGAAACAACTTACCATGACTAATCCGACGATCACTCTGACCAAGGCTTATAATGGAGACGCAACGGCATCTATAACTGCGGTTGGATCATTAAATGGAGTAGCAGCAGGAGATGATGTCATAGTAATGGCACTAGCAAGCTATGACACACCGGATGCAGGGAACAACAAGCAAATTACTGTAACCTATACCTTATATCAATCCTCTGAAGCTAATTATTTGAAGCCAGTAAACTATACAGTAAATACGGGCAGTATTACACCGATACAGTTGACAGCTACTGCACCTACCATAACTGTAAGCAAAGCCTATGACGGAAACGTAACTGCAGCGGTAACTCCCGGAACACTGAACGGTGTTTTGAGTGGAGATATTATTAGCCTGGCTGCAACAGCAAGCTATAATAACAGGAATGCCGGAACCGGGAAGACGATAACAGTTGTTTATAACTTAATCGGGGCGAAAGCCGGAAATTATACTGCACCTTTAAATGACACAACGACAGGCAGCATTACTGCAATTAAACTCAACGCTCCTATCATTAATTTCTCCAAGACCTATGACGGTAATAATATTTTTGCAACTAATGTTACTGTAATATCCGACAACATGATTGCCGGGGATGCCATAGATTTAAGGATTACTGCCAGCTATGACAACGAAAATGCCGGTGAGAACAAAACGGTGAATTTCACATACACACTTTCCGGAGCGGATGCACTGAATTATGTAAAGCCCGATGATGGCAGCATTAACACCGGTATCATATTGCCGAAACAATTAACAGCCCAGTCACCTATCTATTCAGTATATAAAGATTATGACGGTACAGCATCAGCAAAGAATGTATCTATGAGTGGATGGTCAGGAAAAATAGAAGGAGATACAATTAATGTATCAGCAATTGGCAGCTATAATGATAAAAAGCCCGGAGGAGGTAAAACAATAACCATATCCTTTATTGTTACCGGAGATGATGCAGCAAATTATCTGGCCCCTGTTAACTATGTTACCACAGGAAGCATAGGTGGCGGTACAATAACGATATTGGTCAGATCCTTTGAAGGCAGAATTACTAAGGTATATGATGGAACTACAAATGTGCCAATCACCTATACCGTATCAGGACTTATACAGTCAGACGATGTCATTATTGATGTGAAGTGCAATACCTCCGGCTCTGCCGTAGGTCAGTACTGGCTGAATAACAGTTCATTTACTAATTCGTATACCGGTTCTGATGTTGGAAATTATACAATACAATGTGTCTGGGAAGGCACTACCGGTTTTAATTTCTGGATTGATGCCAATTAGAAAACATTATAACGACAAAATAAAGAACACTACGATAATATAAAAGCCTCTTATGAATTATTCTGATATGACCTAAATAAAGCTGTCCGTAAGTAGTTTCAGCCATTATTTATATAATAGTGGTTACGAATACTTACGGACAGACTTTTTATACGTAGATCGACTTCTTCCTTCAGTGCTAAGCAGCATTTTTCTTTTATAATTGTATTTTTTGGACATTTATCGTAATATTAGTAATGAGTTAAGTTTTGTGGAAGGATATTCAATATATTCAAGTACTAATGCCGGTGTTGACCGAGTGGAGATAAAATATGAGTTTGTCATTATTAGAGGATTGCACCCTCTGCCCGAGAGAATGTCATGTGGACAGGACCAGGGGAGAGACAGGCTATTGTGGAAGAACGGTTGAGCTGATGGTGGCAAGGGCTGCCCTGCACTATTGGGAGGAACCCTGTATCTCCGGGGAGAAGGGTTCAGGAACCGTATTCTTCTCAGGCTGCAGTATGGGCTGTGTTTACTGTCAGAACAGGAATATCGCACAGGGTCTGGCCGGTAAAATAATTACCATAGAGCGGCTGGCAGAGATTTTCCTGGAGCTTCAGGATAAGGGAGCAGAGAATATTAATCTGGTTACGCCAAGTCATTATGCTCCACAGATTAGGGAGGCCGTTTCTCTGGCTAAAGAAAAGGGACTTATCCTTCCCATCATATACAACTGCAGCGGTTATGAGAAGCTTGAGACCTTAATACGCCTGCAGGGGATTATCGATATCTATCTCCCTGATTTCAAATATATGGACCAAAAACCTGCGAGGAGATACTCCGGCTGCGATAACTATTCAAAATATGCGATACCCGCATTGGAGGAGATGGTCAGGCAGACCGGGGAACCGGTCTTTGATGAGCGGGGTATGTTAACGAAGGGGGTTATCGTGCGGCATCTGACCCTGCCCGGTTATCTGGAGGATTCCAAGAGAATCCTAGAATATCTGTATCACACCTATGGCGAACGGATCCTGATCAGTATCATGAATCAGTTTACTCCCCTCGAGGCTGTGAAGGAGTATCCTGAAATCAATCGAAGAATTACTGACGAAGAATATGAGGAACTCGTGGATTATGCGATAGAACTCGGGGTTGAGAACGGTTTTATCCAGGAGGGTGGAACTGCCTCTGAGAGCTTTATACCGGAATTCAATAACGAAGGAGTATAGTGACAAGCTTTGATTGTCTTTAAAATGAGAGTATAAATAATAGGAAGAACGAAATTGATTTGCACCTGGCATAAGAATTCAAAGGAAAGCATGGTTGATAATATGAGCGAACTAAATCAGAACAGTAAGAAGAAGCATAGGAAGGGAAACAGGGTGGAAGAGCCTGATCTTATGAGAGCAGAAGCGGAATGGGAGAAGCTGAGACGGTCCCTGAAGCAAACAAGTGGGAAAGCAGATAAAAGTACATCCCCGGAGTCAGCTGCAGGAAAAAATGCTAACAAACAAAAATCATTAGTCCAGAAGCGATCGGATAGGATGATATCGGATAAGAATTCGGCAGGCAAGAATGCTCCTCACATGAACACCTATGTTCAGAAAGCTGCTGATAAAGCTGCTGATAAAGCAACCGCCTGTAAAGGTAAGCAAGCTTATAATTCTAGGGCAGCAGGACAAAAAGTGAAGAAAACAGAGGGTTGCCCCCATCTTAGGGACTGTGGCGGCTGCCAGGTAAAACGGCAGGAATATCCGGAACATCTGAAGCAGAAGCAGAGCCAGGTAGAGGAACTGTTAAAAAAATTCTGCTCGGTTGAGAATATCATAGGTATGGATAACCCCTATTACTACAGGAACAAGGTCCATGCGGTATTTGACCATGATCGGAAGGGTAACCCGATCTCCGGAGTTTATGAGGAGGGAACTCATCGCGTAATTCCGGTCGATAGCTGTATGATTCATAATAAGAAAGCGGATGAAATCATTGTCTCCATCCGTAATATGCTGAAATCCTTCAAAATCAAAACCTATGATGAGGATACCGGTTATGGATTATTGCGACATGTTCTGGTGCGGACCGGTTTCAGCAGCGGAGAGATCATGGTGGTTCTCGTACTATCCTCACCAATCTTTCCATCCAAGAATAATTTCGTGAAAGCCTTAAGGAAGCTTCATCCGGAGATCACGACGATTATTCTGAACGTTAATGATAAGGCTACCAGTATGATCCTGGGGGAGAGAGAAATCGTAATTTACGGTAAGGGTTACATCGAGGATACCTTATGTGGCAAGGTGTTCCGTATCTCTCCGAAATCCTTCTATCAGGTAAATCCTGTTCAGACAGAAGTGATTTACCGGAAAGCTATAGAATTCGCAGGACTAACAGGTAAGGAGACTGTGGTTGATGCCTATTGCGGAATTGGAACCATCAGCCTGATTGCCGCGGAGCATGCGAAGAAGGTCATTGGCGTGGAGTTGAATAAGGATGCAGTGAAGGATGCTGTCATCAATGCCAAACGGAATCAGACTACTAATGTAGAATTCTATACCCAGGATGCGGGGGAATTCATGAGCCAATTGGCAGCAATAGGTCAGACGGCCGAGGTAGTATTCTTGGATCCACCCAGGTCAGGCTGTGATGAGAAATTTCTAAACTCACTTTGTCAGTTGAATCCAGAACATGTGGTATATGTTTCCTGCAGCCCCGTGACACTGGAACGGGATCTGCAATTTCTCACGAAGAAGGGATATAAAGCCAGGAAAGCAACACCGGTGGATATGTTTCCCTGGACTGGCCATGTTGAGACAGTTGTATTGATGTCAAAGGTAAAGAACGAAAAGACCTGAAAAGGAGCATTTAGTCCATTGTCTGGTTTATCGGACTTGCTGTATAATATAAATTCTTATGATAAAAAACTGTTAGAATTAAGAGAATACATTGAGAAATTGCAATACCAGCCTTACAAAAAGACAGCTTTTAAAATATATTAGAACAGAGGGGAAGATAATGAGCAGGATTAATGTAAAAACAGAACAAAAACGCTTTGACACGGCATCGGATTTATACGGTATATTTTTTGAGGACATCAGCCACGCGGGAGACGGAGGCTTATATCCGGAGATGCTCAGAAACAGGTCGTTCGAGGATTCCCTGATCCCGGATGGCTGTACAACTCCGGATTCAGGAAAGACCTTTGTTTCTCCGACCGGATGGATTGATGAGTTCAACAACGGTGAGGGCATGACCGACTGGGTCACCAATGGAAAAATTAAAGCTACACCTGTCCCCGCCTGGTACGGCAATAACGCGGAGATGGAACTTGATGATACAGATACACTGAATGTTAACCGGAAGGTGTCGCTGAAGGTCAGCTTTCGTAAGAATGGAAGCATAAGGAATATCGGGTATGCCGGAGTTGTGCAGGAGGAGGGAAGAAGTTATCATTTTTACATGTTTGCCAAAGCTTCGGAAAGGGTCACGCTCGAATTATCTGTTATACGCACAGAGTCAGTACTTTCTAAAGCTTCGATTGAGGTTAATAACTCGGAGTGGACCAGATATGACGCTGTTCTTACTCCTGCGGCAACAACAGGAACGGCTGAGTTTGTGATTGCTGCTCCTGATGGCGGTGATGTTGTTTTTGGGTTTATGTCGCTTATGCCTTCCGATACATTTATGAATCATGGCCTCAGAAAGGACCTAGTTATGAAGCTTCAGGAGATGAAGCCGGCGTTCCTAAGGTTTCCGGGAGGATGCATAGTAGAAGGCTTTACTATGGAGACTGCCATGTTCTTTAGGAAAACGGTCGGACCGGTGTGGGAACGCCCAAGTCACTGGCTCCTGTGGCATTACCGCACGACCAACGGATTGGGGTTTCATGAGTATCTGCAACTCTGCGAGGACCTGAACCTTCAGGCTC